>CAXUOL010000180.1:0-10309 GCA_964252435.1 uncultured Nostoc sp. | reverse complement strand
CTCTGATTCTCTAAGTACTTTTTTCTGAGCATGAGCTTTTAGTCCAAACTCCAGTTTGTGTACGTTGGTCGTTTATTTGCTCAATGGCTTCATCAGCAACCTGTTGTAACGTTCGCGTTTTATCATCAGTTTGACTGAGGGTTGCAAACGGTAACAAACCAGGAGTATTCAAAAATATATCGCTGGGTTGCTCCCAAAGACGAATAACTCCAAATTCATGACGGGTATTTTCTAAAACAAAAGCTGTTTGCTGAACTAATTCGGATGTGGTGGGTTGCAGGTAAATGACAACTTGATGCATCCGCTTTCGGGGAAATCTGCGATATACCCGTAACCGATAATCAGTCATCCGAAAGGGAATCTCAGCTTTTGCTTCGGTTGGTAGAGTCGATGGGAGGTATTATCCTCCGCACCTCTCTGTTAAATCTGGACGTGCTGCTTTGACAGCATCCAGCTTCCGACATTCTTAAAGGCAAGAGTCAACCTTCCTTGTAGTAATTTTCCGACGATTTTGCAGAGGTTCTCCCTGGCAAGAATCGACTGAATTTACCTCAGTTATCGTATCTTCAATACCTTTTTTTTTGCTCATGTGAATATAGTCATGGCAACTTTCATGTAAAACGGTTAGATTGACATCTTTCCAGTTATTATGATTGCCGTCTTTATGGTGTAGATTAACCCGTTCTTCAGGTGTCATCTTATATCCACAATATCCACAAGTATGGCTTTGCTTTCTAAGCAATTTCGAGGTGATACCGTCATATAGTTTACTGTTTCTTTCGCTCCAGTAGACTAAATCTCCGTCGAATGGTGATTTATTACCTCTGACTTTGATATGGCGGTTTTCAGAGTAAGAGACTGACGGAAACGCTTTATCTAATATTTCTTTACTAGTTTGACGATTCTGTTTTGCTTCTTTATTAAATACCTTAAAAGCTCTGTTTTTCATGAAGTATAGAGAGTATCTAGACCCATCCATTTTGCAGAACTTGTGGTAGTTTCTCCAACCTCTAACTATTGGTGCTAGCTTTGTCGCCTTTACCTTAGCGCCATCATTCGAGTTGTTGACTACGTGTTTTACTTTCTTACGAAATGCTTGGAAATTATCCACTGAGGGAGTACATCGAAACTTTCCGTTTTTCTGGACACTTATGTGCCAGCCAAGGAAATCAAACCCGTCTGTCGATGCGGTTAGCTTTGTCTTCTTATCGCTGACCTTTAATCCCCTTTTTGCTAAGAACTGGCTGATTTTTACAAGTATTTCTTTCTCGTCATCTTTTGGTTTTAGGAAGAATACCATATCGTCAGCATATCTGACTGATGGATGTATTTCTTCTATTCCGTTGAGAGCGATGTTAGCTAGTAATGGACTTACCACACCACCTTGACATGTTCCTTGACGAGGGAATTCTGGATTAATACCAGATTTTAAACATCGGAAAATTCCGATTTTTAGCCCAGAGGGGGCAATCAAGCTTTTCATGATGGTGGAATGATTAATCCTGTCGAAGCATTTCTCAATATCGAGTTCTATAACTCGCTTGGATATTCCGTTTGCTTTTGAGTTTAGGTTGTTGAATATCTGTTTCTGGGCATCTTGTGCCGAGCGTCCAGTTCTAAACCCGTAACTTTGAGCATGGAATATTGCTTCGTGGGCTGGCTCTAATGCGAATTTTGCGAGACATTGCCAAGCTCTATCCGCAATAGTTGGAATTTTCAGAAATCTGGTGGAGCCATCTTTCTTCGGAATTGGTATCAGCCGTAATTGTTGATGATGCCAATCTTTGACGTTGTTCTTAAGTAGTAACTCAAGGGTGAATCGTTCCTTAGATGAAAGGGACTTTTTACCATCAACGCCAGCCGTTTTTTTCCCAGCGTTTAGCTGTGTAACTTGTCTGATAGCCAAAAACCTAGCAGCAAGAGATTTCAGAATCAGCTTTTGTAATGACTTTGCTTTACGCATATCACCAACTTGGACAGCTTTAAACACTCTTTTTTGTAAGCGGAAAAGGTTCACCCGAAATTTCTTCCAGGGTAATGATTTCCATGATTCACTAGTTTTTATCCTGTGCCTAATCATGCTCTACTCCAAACAAGTGTTTTCTGAATGCCTCAGAGCAGTTACGCTCTGTCCTACCCTATATACAGGTATTCCGTAGCTCGTCTTACCTACCAGGGTTTTCGACCGTTCCCCTAGACCTATATATAGTTTTTACTCGTTCCGTTCCTGAGATTGATTGATGACTTAGGGTAGTTCAATTTGCCTATCCAATCGCTCGGAGATTGCAGCTATCATTCCAGGAATGCTGCGAGAATATAGAGGATGAAATCTACATTTGTTACTCAGGTTGTAGTTTTTATCGTCAGACACTTTTCTAGAACTTGTTTGCCCATATCATCCCCCCATTAGCGCCAGTGTTGTTACCTGCTTGTTTTACAACTGGTTGCGCCCTGTTACCAGCTTCACTCTATAGGATTCCGAGCCTATTCGGTGTGGTCAGATAGGGAGTCACTTATCTCTTAAAGGGTGGGACTTTCACCCACATCAGAGGAACAGTTATGCGTTTTGAGTGTTACCTTCAAAACACACTCTAGGTTATGGATTTACTTAGAAACGAGCCGCACTGGAATTCTATATGTAGAACAATTTCATCTGACTGTAACAGAATTAACGCATCTGCTCGAATCGGTTCGAGGGATAATTCTGAGGGACTGAGTTGGGTGAGTGCAATAGATTCACCAAGTAACCAAGTGGCAAAATCGGCTGAATATGACTCTGCTAAAAAGCGACAGACGTTATCAAACATAGATAGGTATTATATCAGCGCGGTCTTGTCTGTCACAAAGAGATTTTAGTAATGAGCGATGTCTACAACGGGCTACGCCTACGCCCGAACTTAGGATAAAGCGATCGCCTCTATAATTTCAGATAATGGTGCGTTACCAAATAGCCCGTCGTAGCGATCGCTCTTGCTCTCATCTCAGAAACTGCGATCGCTTGTATGATTTGTGATAATGGTGCGATGTCTACGACGGGCTACGGCTACGCACTATCATTTGCTAGACACAAGGAACAAGCAAAGCTTTATAACAAAAATCATGAGTTTGTTAATGAAAATCACGATTTTGTCAATGAAAATCATGAGTTTGTCAATGAAAATCACGATTTTGTCAATGAAAATCATCAGTTTGTCAATGAAAATCATGAGTTTGTCAATGAAAATCACGATTTTGTCAATGAAAATCATGATTTTGGTGACGACAGCTTATATATTTACGTGGGTAGGCGTAGCCCGTCGTAGACATCGCTTTTGCTGTAATCTGAGAAAGTGCGTTACCGAACAGCCCGTCATAAACATCGCTCATTCATCAGCAACACTATAAATACTTCTGCAACAATAACCCTAACTTTTCCTTTGTCGCCGCTGGTGCTTTGTCCAACTGAGTCAAAATCGCATACTGCAACGCCGAATGCGCCTCACTCGGTGGCGGATTTTCACTCAAGCGCCGCACAGTTTCTTGAATCACCTTTTGAGCATTCACAGCATTCCGCAGCAAATTGGCAATCACCAATTCTACCGTCACACTATCATGGTCTGGATGCCAAGAATCGTAATCTGTTACCAGCGCTAAAGTTGAGTACGCAATTTCCGCTTCCCTTGCCAACTTCGCTTCAGGTAAATTCGTCATGCCAATGATTGTTGCACCCCAACTGCGGTAAAGATTCGATTCTGCCTTTGTGGAAAAAGCTGGCCCTTCCATGCACACATAAGTACCACCGCGATGGAGAGTAACTTCTGGCAAATTAAGAGATGCGATCGCATCTGCCAACACAGTCGCCAAGTTCTTACAAATCGGATCAGCAAAGGCAATGTGAGCCACAATTCCCTCACCAAAAAACGTTGAAATTCGATTTTTCGTTCTGTCGATAAACTGATCTGGCACTACCATATCCAGTGGTTTCGCCTCTTCCTTCAAGGAACCCACAGCACTAGCTGAAATTAAATACTTCACACCCAATTGCTTCATCGCATAGATATTAGCGCGAAACGGTAACTCAGAGGGTAAAAGCGTGTGATTGCGGCCATGACGCGCTAAAAAAGCTACCCGTGTACCATCCAAAGTCCCCAGAATCAAAGCATCAGATGGTGAACCAAAAGGAGTATCAACTCGCACCTCTTCAATATCTTTGAGGGCATCCATTTTGTAAAGACCGCTACCACCTATAATCCCAATACTAGCTTGAGCCATGATTCTGAACCTGTTCTTTGCCGATCTACTCAGTTATTTTATCGAAAAGGGGAGTAGCAGAAAACAAAGCGATATCTACGATGAGCTAGGCGATCGCATTTCATCCTACTAACACTATTGAATTATTACCCATTCATTGTTTGTTTAGGTGCAGATAGAAATCATCACCCAGTTATTAGAGCGTTAATTAATAATTTTTAGGAATCAAATTTCTGATAATTTTTGGAGATTAATAGTTATGATTAGCCTTTAAGTTAATCATCACTATAGCGTGTAATCAATACTTAATGTATACAAATATTAAGTATACGCACTCCTACGCAGGGAAACAAAGCAAGCGTTATACTTTTGGGAAAAGGCTTATTTTAACCCCTGCTTTTAACATTTTCATAAATCAATGACTCTCAATTTTCGCTTTGCGGTAGTCAGCGACTTACACCTGGCACTTCCTCACACAATCTGGGATCATCCCAGCCGATTTCATCTGGTGGAAGTAAGTATCTCAGCGTTTAAAAGTGTATTAGAACATTTAATACAACTTGATTTAGATTTCTTGTTGTTGCCAGGAGATTTAACCCAGCACGGCGAACCAGAGAATCACGCCTGGTTACAACAATGTTTAGCCCAGCTACCTTTTCCCGTCTATGTTATTCCTGGTAATCATGACGTTCCTGTGCTGTTGGGCGATCGGCAATCAATTGCTTTTGCAGATTTTCCCTACTATTACACGAAGTTTGGCTACGAAGATCCACGCCAGATTTACTACATTCGTCAATTACTGCCTGGAGTTAAGCTGATTGGACTAAATTCTAACTCCTTTAATGACCAGGGAGAGCAAGTGGGGTGTTTGGATGCCAAACAGCTACGGTGGTTAGAAGAGGTGCTGGCAACATGTGGTGATGACTTAGTTTTGGTGATGGTGCATCATAATGTAGTGGAACATTTGCCCAATCAATCGAACCATCCACTAGCACATCGCTATATGTTGTCTAATTCAGCAGAACTATTGCAGCTGCTGAGGCGCTACGGAGTCAAGCTAGTATTTACCGGGCATTTGCACGTTCAGGATATTGCTTACTCAGATGGAGTATATGATATTACCACTGGTTCTTTAGTGAGCTATCCTCACCCTTACCGAGTGCTAGAGTTTCATCGGGATAACCAAGGTAAAGAATCGTTGCAAATTTTATCCCATCGCGTAGAGTCAGTGCCTGAGTTACCCAACTTGCAACAGTCATCAAGGCAGTGGATGGGCGATCGCTCTTTCCCTTTTTTAATCAAGCTACTAACTCACTCTCCATTAAATTTACCATTATCACAGGCAAAAGAATTAGCTCCTGGTTTGCGCGACTTCTGGGCAACTATTGCCGATGGGGATGCGGTGTTAGATTACCCTCATTTTCCCCCAGAAGTGCGGCGCTATATTCAGACATATAGTGC
Source organism: uncultured Nostoc sp. (assembly GCA_964252435.1). Lineage (GTDB taxonomy): Bacteria > Cyanobacteriota > Cyanobacteriia > Cyanobacteriales > Nostocaceae > Nostoc. The sequence goes on along the minus strand of CAXUOL010000180.1, from coordinate 4,618 downwards.
ATCACAGTCTAACTCAGGCATCGCCACTGCTGGAACTTTGACTCTGATTGATAATAACAGCACACTTGTGCTAGATAGGAGTTAGGAGGTGATTCAACACTCAGCACTCCTGAAGGGCATTGGGCATTGGGCATTGGGCATGGGGAGATGAGGGAGACAAGAAGTTGAAGAAGAATTCAGAAGTCAGAATTCAGGAGTCAGAATGAATCAGTGGGGGATTCAGACCCGCCACTGTCTTGTTGACCACTAAATATGCAGATTTAGTGGGGGTGCAAAAACGCCGGTTATTCATCCGCCACTCGCACAAAATTCATTCTGAATTCTGGCTCCTGACTCCTGAATTCTGTTTTGATAAACAAAACTTCTAACTCCTAACTCCTAACTCCTAACTCCTAACTCATTACTGATTTTGGCGACAAATTCCAAATGCTGAAGTGTAGGCGTGTAAAAAGGTTCTGCCACCAACAGGGCCGATTTCACCGCCACAGAAAAAGCCACCTATAGGAATATCGTTAAGGTAGCGCTGAAATAGTTCAGAATCGAAGTTAGGTTTACCATAAAGTCCTTCGCCTCGTCCCAGACAAGAAAACATCAAAGCAGCTACAGCCGAGGGTTCAGATTCTCGTTGGTGTTGATAACTTTGGAGGAGTAATTCGAGGTCTTCAGCAGAGGCTTGGGCATCGCGGAGGTGGAATTGCAGCCTTTGACCAGGACGGACGCGATCGCCTATTGCGATCGCCCCAGCATTTGGATCGACCCCAAGAATACCACGAATTAAAAAGTCTCCTTGCTGCAAAGTCAGCTTAAATTCATCCATTGCCACACCAACGAACAGAGAATGCTGTGCTAAAATCCGTTCTTGTTCGCTGAGACTGGCAATCAAATCTCGCAATACTACCAGAGGCACTTTATCATCTAACTCTAGAATAATATTGCGATCGGCTTTTGTAACTTGCAATGGCTTGCCAATCGGTCGGCATCCTTGGGCGACAATCGTTTCCAAAACAATATTGCCAGTCAAAGCTATACCAACAGTGCCCTCACGATACAAGTTTTGCTGCTTCTCATCGTTAGTATCGTTACAAAAAAGGGCAACACGACCACCCATACCTCCACCACTAGCCTGTCCCCCGACGATCGCCGATCCTGGATAAGCAAAATCCAGCCCCTGCAACAAATTGTTGATTCCAGAGGCGAAGGAACTAGACAGCAAGATGAACTGCGGTGTCGGTGATGGTGGCACACCGATCAAATCAAGCCAAGCATCTGGCGAACTGTCTAAGTCAGGTAATTCTTCAGCAACAATATGAAAAACTTCAATCTTCACTCCTGGAAGGTGTGCTAAAGTCAAGCTAATAGCTGGTTCGGCTTCCAATTCTTGGGTTTCTCCGCTAACTGTCGTCCCAATTACACCACCACCACTACAGCCAATTAGCACAGGCACAGAAAGTTTTTCAGCTAACAAGGGTAACAGTCGGGAATACTCACTCGTAAAAGCAGACGAAATGAATACCAGTCCTAGATCCGCAGGTGCTGTTAACGATGAAACAGCTCGTTCTACCACATCTGTAACAGCGGCTTCCAGAGAATGACGGGTTGATAGGGCATTTGCCCACTGCATTTGGTCTGCCATGAGTTTTGAGCTTCTTTCTCTTTTTAGGCTAATAGATTTTGACTTTTTATTTTGGGAAGAATTGCATCTTACAAGAATTGATGCCAGCCCTTTGTCTCCTCCATCCCAAGAAGTTGGGGTTGTCATTCCCTAATATAGGCATCTAAATATATTGTATGATTATTTATCTATGCTACTAATTCCACAAAATCTTAAAAAATAAAGGTAAATGCATTATAGATAGGGTAGCTTGCTGTATTGGTTATAAATCAATAGGCTAAAAAACTAACTTACCATCGGCTAAATGGTTAAAATGGTTAGTAATCAAGCGAAAAACTGCCATTTCTGAACATTTTCTATACTAGTATTAACAACACACAACGAGATTAAAGCAATGACCAACATCCAAGAAACAACAAAAAGAGACATCCAAGAGCAAATCCAACAAGAAGTGGAACAAGCGCGTACTGTCTGTGATATTAACGGTAGCAACTCACCAGAGTGTGCTGCTGCTTGGGATGCAGTAGAAGAATTACAAGCCGAAGCTTCGCACAAACGCCAAAGCAAGCCAAAAAATTCTTTAGAACAGTATTGTGATGACAACCCAGAAGCAATTGAATGCCGGGTTTACGACGACTAGAAATTGAGGCAACTGGATTTTCTGTTGTTTAGTTAGCAAACAGCCAGGATTGACCAAAAAAGATGCCCAGAGTGGAGGAAGCAGGGACTCACCAATATCCTCCACTTGTAAGCGTTTTATTTAGAGCTACCGATTCTAGTCATGGAAACAAAAAATACAGCAGAATTCAGGAGCGGAGCCGGAGACGCTCCGCCTCCAGTCAAAATGGGCTGCGCCCCGCTGCGCTAACAGAAGCAAAACAGGCTTTATACCTGGCTTTGAGACTTAGCTTGTGTAACTCACTAACTTGAAATCCGCTGTAAATTCCTTATTTGAATCAAGAGGCTTCTCTCAAAGGGATGAGTTGCGATTTTCATAAATTAAACAACCAATTAATTGGCAGTAGGGGCGTACACCTGTACGCCCCTATAAATTTTTTGTAATACTCGTGACTTCTAGTCATACGAGGTTCAATAAATTATTATCAAGAAGAATTCAGGATGAATGGGGTTCGACTGACTCCTGAATAAAAGGGTTTAATACCCCTGCTTTATTTAGCAGTCTACAATCAGGTAATGGTATAAAACCCCACTTGATTTATTCGGACTCCTGACTTCTTTTTATCTATTGTTTGAGAAAAAATATGGACTATGATATTTGGTTTCGACCTTTCGTCTGGATTGATTACCGACTGGCAGTATTATTCCTGGTAATTATTCCGCTAATTCTTCTGATTTGGGCATTTGTACAAAAAGCGGAAGGCATACAACGCTTATTGGCTATATACTGGCGAGTATCAAGCTTGGTGGCAATCACAATTTACTTAATGATTGCTCAGTATCCAGTTAGCTTTATCTCTGGGTTGATAGCTCAGATTTTGATCCCGATTTCGCTGTGGTTCTGGGTGGATATCAACGATGAAATTGAGTATCAAACCAGTGGATCTTTGAAATTTATTTTTACCTCTTGGCGCTGGGCGACAACTGTTTATTGTTTTTTGGGCACACTAGCCTTTATCCCTTTTTTGGGTTGTGCTTTTTCTGGCAATATGCTGAAGACTCCCTATTGTCGTGTCTGGTTCGAGGCTCCGTTGCTATTCAAAGAATATTTTCATGCTAACAGCAAGGCTGAGTTCTTAGGTTTTCTTGGCATAACTAGTTTAGTAATTTATGTGCTTTACTTGAGCTATTTTGTTCTGATTAAGCTGGGCAAGCAGGGACGTTCAGCCACACCACAGTAACTGTCGCTGTGCCACCATAACCCTACTCTTAAAAAAATGAATTCCATTGGTAAGCGACTGGAACAATACACCGCTAAACGCCCCCAAGAAGTCCTAATTGTAACGGTGGAAATTGCCGATGAGCAAGATACAATTGCTGTTTTCAAAGGCTTTTCCAGTTCTTTGATGCGCCCTACGGCATTTGATGCAGATGTACCAGTTCTACCAGATGGAGCAAACATCCTCAACATTGACCGAGTAGCGAGTCCTTACAATCCTGAAGTACCCCGTTATCTTCAACAAGGACTCTCTTGGTCAGCTATGGAAGCTATATTATTAGAAGTGGGAGTCTAACTAATTCGTAATGACTTTAAGATTGTTGATGGAGCATCGTCACAGTGCTGCTAAACTCCAGGAGAAGGTGGCAGTAAAGATTTTGCATGGAATTTGAGTGGAACCCGGAGAAGGCAGCTTTAAACTTTGAGAAGCATGATGTTTCCTTTCAAGAAGCTTCAACTGTATTTAATGACCCTCTATCTGTAACTTTCCCTGATCCCAATCATTCCATTAGAGAAAACCGCTACGTTATTATTGGCATATCTGGGTTTGAACAACTTTTGGTTGTTGCACATACCGACCGAGGAGAAAAAGTACGAATTATTAGTGCCCGAAAAGCTACTCGACACGAGAGGAGATTCTATGAAGAGGGAAGTTGAAAATGAAATGGAAGACGAATTACTTTCTGAGTATGATTTCGCTCAAATGGAGGAGGGAGTTAAGGGCAAATATATTGAGAGATATCGTGCAGGAACGAACTTAGTGCTTTTAGATCCCGATGTTGCTCAAGCTTTTCCCAATGATGCAGCCGTGAATGGAGCGCTAAGGATGTTAATCCAGGTTGCCCAGCGTCAGCAACTCAACACTGCGGTGCAGCAGACAGAATAGAAATTGTCGGTGAGAGTTTAGGTTTACCTGCTGCCGTTGATTTGAGCCAAACTAATCCTGTATGGATAGGATGGATGGCAGTTCTTGTTTTAAGTCTATCTAGATGTAAAATTTAATACATTTTTTAATTTAGTAATACTACTATTATCTCTTGCTTGCATTGATTAAACGGCGTTGCATAATTGAAGTATGAATTTGAGCGATCGCGATGAAATGTCCAAGG
>CAXUOL010000179.1:0-10321 GCA_964252435.1 uncultured Nostoc sp. | reverse complement strand
TCTCCATTGTTTGGAAAGAACCGAGCTTTTTCTTAGCTCATCCCCGCACCATTGCCGCGTTTGGTCGGGAATGCAACCGCCTTGGACTTTATCCCAACCCTATCCCTATGGGTAACAGTGCAATTCCGGCTTGGCGTGGTATTCCCATCTATCCTTGCAATAAGATTCCCGTTACGAAAGAGCGTACTAGCTCCATCATGTTAATGCGTGTGGGAGCAACCAACCAGGGTGTTATTGGTCTGCATAAAACTGGCATTCCTGATGAATATCAACCTAGTTTGTCTGTCCGCTTCATGGGTATTAACGAAAAGGCCGTTATTTCCTACCTGGTTAGTGCTTACTACTCTACAGCCATTCTCGTACCTGATGCACTGGGCATTCTTGAAGATGTAGAAATTGGTATCTAAGTAGCAAGATATCCTGTTCAAAGTAGGGGCGAACGGCCTGCCCCTACCCCCCGATGCTCTCTGTTAGGAATGTAAATTTAGTCGCATGAAACGTTAACTTTATGACAGATGCTTTGATTAGGCCAGATTTAGACCAAGAAAACGGGCAACCCCAGATGAGCTTAAGCACGAAAGGGGCGCGGAATTTAGCCAAAACCACGAAAACTCCGCCCCAGATGCAAGGCATCACCCCCAGGTGGTTGTTACAGATGTTGCCTTGGGTGCAAATCACGGGTGGGGCCTATCGGGTTAACCGTCGCTTGACTTATGATGTTGGCAATGGACAGGTTAGCTTTACTAATACAGGGAGCCAGGTGCGGGTCATTCCCCAAGCACTTTGTGAACTATCTTTACTGCGTGGGTTTAAGGATATTGAGGTACTCAACGCCTTGGCAGACCGCTTTGTGCAACAAGAATTTGCTCCAGGTGAGGTCATTGTCGGGGAAGGTCAACCAGCCGACCAGGTGTTATTAATTGCTCATGGTAAAGTTAATAAGCTGAAGGCAGGAAAATATGAGGCGGAAGCTTTACGGGATATCTTAGCTGAGGGCGATTGTTTTGGTGACGAAGCTATAGTTCTATCTCAGGACACTTGGGAGGTTAGCCTCAGAGCTGTTACACGTTGCATAGTTTTGTCTTTGCCAATACAGGCGTTTCGGGAGTTAATGAACCAATCTGAAGTGTTACAGATTCAGGTTGATCGCTTGAGAGCTATGTTGAGCAAACCCCAAGATAGGCATAATCAAGCGGAGATTATCATGTCTGCCGGTCACAGTCCAGAAACTGAGTTACCCAGGACATTTGTTGATTATGACTTGAATCCACGGGAGTATGAGTTAAGTGTCGCTCAAACCATTTTACGGGTGAATACGCGAGTTGCTGACATCTACAACGAACCCATGAACCAGACGGAGCAACAATTACGGCTGACTATCGAAGCGTTGCGAGAACGGCAAGAATACGAAATGCTGAATAATCCTGATTTCGGGTTGTTACATAATGCCGATCTTAAGCAACGCATCTTTACCCGCACTGGGCCACCGACTCCAGATGATTTTGATGAATTGCTCTCTCGGCGGCGCAAATCCCATTTTTTCCTCGCTCATCCTCGCGCGATCGCTGCTTTTGGCCGGGAGTGTAACCGTCGTGGCATCTATTCCCCAAGCCGGGAGGTCAATGGAAAGATTGTACCTGCATGGCGCAACTATCCGATTTTTCCTTGTAACAAAATTCCGATCACCAAGGAGGGTACTAGCTCTATTTTGGTACTCCGTGTCGGAGAAGAAAACCAAGGGGTGATAGGTTTACATAAAACGGGTATCCCTGATGAATACCAGCCCAGCTTGTCCGTCAAATTCATGGGTATCAACGAAAAAGCTGTCATTTCTTATCTTGTCAGCGCCTACTACTGTGCGGCCATTCTCATCCCCGACGCACTCGGCATCCTTGAAGACGTAGAACTCGGGCGCTGAGGGAAGGGTAATACCGTTTCACTTTCAGGTTGATACAAATAGGAGGCAAGGGAGCAGGGGGAAAGAGGGTTTTCCTATTTCTGCATAGCTTACGGTAATTATAAGTATAGGACTTACGCAAAATTATGAAAAAACGAACCGCAAAGACGCAAAGGGCACGAAGTAATAAGAGTTTGAGAGAGTTTTTGCGTAAGTCCTAAAGTAATCAAACAAACATGATATTAATGCCTAAAACAGCGTTGTTTACAGCGGATTTCAAGTTAGTGAAGTACACAAGCTAAGTCTCAAAGCCAGGTATAAAGCCTGTTTTACTTCTGAATTCTGACCGGAGGCGGAGCGTCTCCGGCTCCGCTCCTGAATTCTGAATTCTGCTGTAATAGTTCCTGTCAGCCAGATTTTGTCGATTAGGTGTAGTACTGTAATTTTGAAGATAAATATTTATGGTGAATACTCAAATCTTTGAATGGTCATCTGTTAAAGAAACTACTTTTGACCTTAAAGCCTATTTAGCAGAACGGCGATCGCAAGTTGAAGCAGCGCTTGAACAGTCAATTACTGTAGTCTATCCAGAAATACTCTACGAATCTATGCGCTATTCCCTGCTGGCTGGAGGAAAGCGCCTACGCCCGATTTTATGTCTTGCCGGTTGTGAACTTGCTGGAGGTACAGTCGAGATGGCGATGCCTACTGCTTGTACGCTGGAAATGATTCATACCTTTTCTCTAATCCATGACGACTTACCTGCAATGGATAATGATGATTATCGACGCGGAAAGTTAACTAACCATAAAATTTATGGCGAAAACATTGCTGTTCTAGCTGGTGATGCACTTTTAGCCTACGCCTTTGAGTTTCTTGTGGTTCAAACCAAAGGAGTTGCTGCCCAGCAGTTGTTGCAGGTTGTTGCTCAGTTGGCTCATGCAGTAGCAGCAACAGGTCTTGTTGGCGGTCAAGTTGTTGATTTACAATCTGAGGGATTGCAGAATATTGACATCGAAACCCTCAACTTTATTCATGCCCACAAAACCGGCGCTTTATTGGAAACGTCTGTTTTATCAGGAGCACTATTGGTGGGAGTGGACGATAAAATTCTGCTGCCGCTTTCTCACTATGCTTGCAATATTGGTCTAGCTTTCCAAATTATTGATGATGTGCTTGATATGACTGGTACTCAGGAGGAACTCGGTAAAACTCCGGGCAAAGATCAAAAGGCGCAAAAAGTGACTTATCCCAGTTTGTGGGGTATTGAGGAATCAAAACTCAAAGCGCAAAAATTGGTTGACTCAGCAAAAGCAGAATTAGCTTGCTTTGGCGAAAAAGCCCAACCTCTAATGGCGATCGCAGACTACATCACAGCTAGAACACATTAGTCATATAGCAAAGTACTGAGTGCTGAGTAGAAACGCGATCGCCATCAGCAGTCCGCTTCTCTTGAGCAATCACCTGCTTACGAACTATTTTAATCCCTTCGATTTACGAAACTCTTGGACAACATCTTTAACATTACGTAATTCTCCCTCAACTAAATAGTTTAAATGTCGCATTTCATCTGCCGAAATCTTTCCAGCAAGTGATGCGATCGCTGTTCTTAATTCGGGATATTTTTTTAAAGTTTCTTGTCGAACAATTGGTGCAGCTTCGTAAGGAGGAAAATATTTTTTATCATCCTTTAGCACCACTACATTCAAGCGGGAAATCTGCCCATCTGTGGAACTACCCGCCACCATATCTACTTGTTTTTGAATCAAAGCACGATATACTAAACCCAAGTCCATAATTTGGGGAGCTTTAGCAAAAAGTAACCCGTAGGTTTTAGCTAATCCCGGAAAACCATCTTCCCTTTCTAAAAATTCATAACTAAAACCGCCGCGCCACTGAGGTGTATATTGAGAAGCTTGGGAGAGAGTTTGAATATTGTTACGCTTGGCATCTTCACCCCGGATAATCATCGCAAAAGTGTTTTCAAAACCCAAGCTTGGCATCACTTCCAAATTAAATTGCTGGGCATAAAGTTGTTTTAACTTCTGATAAACTTCTTTAGGGTCATTAACTGCTTTTTGCTTTAAAATCCCAGTAAAAGATGTGCCTGTGTACTCAATATATGCATCAATTTTTCCAGAAGTAATAGCACTATGACAGATGAAAGAACCACCCAAACGGAAACGGCGTTCCACTTTTAAATTAGTTGTTGCCTCGATTTGCTGTGCTAATAGTTCACCTAAAATATCTTGTTCGGTAAAATCTTTGGAAGCAACAATAATATTAGCACCGTTATTACTATTTAAATTCGGCGTACAACCAGCGATTAACAATAACAAGGCAAAACTTAAAAAGCAAAGTCTGAAAAATCTTTTCATTAATTTTTAATTTTTAATTTATTTTCCATCCAGCCAATTGCAAAATCAGCCAATAATGCAATTGCCGCCGCCGGAACTGCACCAGCTAAAATTAACTGATCGTTCACTACTGATATACCGCGAAAAATAAATACTCCCAAACCACCAGCCCCAATCGCTGCGGCAATAGTTGCAATACCTATGGCAATTACCGTTGCGACTCGCACACCTGCCAAAATTACTCCCATTGCCAAGGGAATCTCAACTTGTAATAATAATTGTCTATCTGTCATCCCCATGCCTCTCCCAGCTTCTCGAATCGCTGGATCGACACTAGTAATACCTGTGTAAGTGTTACGAATTATCGGCAGCAAAGAATATACAGTCAGGGCAACAATTGCTGGTACTGCACCAATTCCGCCAATTATCGGAACAGGAATGAGTAAGCCAAACAGCGCCAAACTGGGAATAGTTTGCAGAATATTCGCTATGCCGAGAATTGGTTGGCGGAGATAGGTTTTACGTGTAATTAAAATACCTAATGGAATGCCTACAAGTATGGCAATTCCAATGGCAATTCCTACCAAAAATAGGTGTTCTAGAGTATGCTGAAGAATTTCTGGGGCATACTTAACCAAGAAGAAATTTTTCATAAAGTATCTTGCAGGGAACGCAGACATTGCAGAAAAGCGAGGCTTTCTGGATGTTGCGATCGCATAAATTCATCTCTCGTCCCCAATACTAGCAATTCTCCGTCAGACATTAAACCAATTCTCGATGCTAAAACTAAGGCTTCTTGAATATCGTGGGTGACAAACACAACAGTTTTGCCTAACTCTTGCTGCAAATGCCGAAACTCTTGTTGCAGTTCTAGCCGCGTAATTGGATCGAGTGCGCCAAAGGGTTCATCCATCAACAACACAGGCGGATCTGCTGCTAAAGCCCTCGCTACACCGACTCTTTGTCTTTGTCCTCCTGAAAGTTCGTGTGGGTAACGTCCCGCGAATTGTGCTGGTTCTAAGCCTACCAATTGCAACAGTTCATAAACCCGCGTTTTAATTTGTTTGGGTTGCCAACCTTCTAAAGATGGGACTAAACCGATATTGCGTTCGACAGTGAAATGAGGAAATAAACCAACTTCTTGAATGACGTAACCAATTTTTCGCCGCAGTTTAATTTCATTCCATTGAGTTGTGGGAATGCCATCAAATAAAACTTCGCCTTGTGTAGGTGTAAATAGGCGATTAATTAACTTCATTGTCGTGGTTTTGCCGCTACCACTGCGCCCCAGTAATACTAGTGCTTCTCCTTGACGGATGGTGAAATTGAGATTTGACACCAATGGGCGATGATTGCGGCTAAAAGTGACATCGCGGAATTCAACGGCAGTTTGGTTATTTTGCGGCATGAGTGGCTTTTGGGGAACGCTAGCTATTGTATTATGTGCTGATTTTGCTAGGGCGCTAACGCCCAATTTGCTTTTCCTCATTGGCTTAGACCATTTTAGTCTGCTATTGCAAACACCGCTGACGTTAAATTAGTCTGAATGGCGATTTTCTCCAAAGTAGGGATTACCTAAAGCTTTCGGGGGTGTAGATTTCCCCAATTTACCCACTAATGCTAATAAAGCGATCGCATAAGGTAGCATGACTAAAAATTGGTAAGGGATATTTGCCCCTAATGCCTGAATTCGCAGTTGTAATGCTTCTGTAGCCCCAAACAGCAAACAAGCTAAAGCACTACCTACAGGATGCCATCTGCCAAAAATTAATGCTGCGATCGCAATAAATCCTTTACCAGCACTCATTCCTTCGGCAAAAAATCTTACTTGTACCAGAGTTAAATAAGCACCTCCTAAACTCGCAAGACAGCCACTAATTACCACTGCAATATAACGGACAAATGGTACAGAAATTCCAGCCGTGTCAGCAGCTTTCGGAGATTCTCCGACTGCCCGCAATGTCAGTCCAAAGCTAGTTTTAAATAAAATGTATGTAGTTAAAATAACTAAAATAAATAATAAATATACTAAAATATCTGACTGAAATAGTAGCGGCCCAATCAGGGGAATATTGGCTAAACCAGGAATAATAATTGCCCCAATTCCAGGTAACTGCTGTGTACTACTGCCATTAAACATTAACCGGGCCAAAAACGATGTTAATCCAGCTGCGACAAGATTAATTGCTAGCCCAGATACTAATTGATCGACACGCAAAGTTACACACAAAACAGCATGGAGTAGTCCGGCTAATCCCCCAGCAATCAAGGATGCAAGAATACCAAGCCAGGGATTACCAGTATAGAAAGTAGCCGCAGCAGTAGTAAAAGCACCTGTAAGCAACATCCCTTCTAAGGCGATATTTAACACCCCCGAACGTTCCGAGTATAATCCTCCAAGGGCTGCAAATGCTAGGGGAACGGCTAGACGCAAACTAGCTATTAGGTAATCAGAGAAGAAGTTGAGATTATTCATAGAGTTATACCACTGTAGAGACGCGATTCATTGCGTCTTTACCCAAGGATATGTTGCAATCATTAATTGAATTGGTATTTTTTTAAACGCAGAGTTTTCTGGGTTAAACCTTCGCGCCCCTCTGGGTTTTGACTCTTATTTCTCTTTCCACCGCGAGACTGATAGCAATAAACAACACCATAAACCCTTGAATCGCGTAAACTACAGTTACCGACACACCTGCACTACGCTGCATCACATTTGCACCACTGCGAAGGGCTGCAAAAAACAAGGAAGTTAATACTACACCGACAACATTACCACGACTTAAAAAAGCGATCGCAATGGCATCAAATCCGTAACCTGGGGAAACTTGTTCAAATAGCCGATATTTCAACCCCATCACCTCACAACTCCCAGCTAACCCAGCTAAACCACCCGCAGCAGCCATCACCAGCATAATGGTACGTTCAACAGATATGTGGGCATAACGGGCGGCAATCGGGTTAAATCCTACTGCTGTAATTTGATAACCTAGTGGCGATCGCACTAACAATACCCATAAAATACCTGCGGCAATTAAACCGAATAAAATCCCAGCATGGGCAAGGCTTTGTGGTAATATAATCGGCAAGCGAGATGTTTTGGCAATTAATGGCGAGTAAGGACTAGGCGCACCTGTTGCCATTAATGGATTTTGGACGAGGTAGCTAACTAAATTCACGGCGATATAGTTGAGCAACAATGTAGTAATTACTTCATTGACTCCGCGCATGGCTTTGAGATAACCAGGAATCCAACCCCAAACTGCACCAAACAAAAATCCTGCCAAAAGTGCTAAGGGAATATGAATCACCGCAGGTAATCCTGGCACGTATAAACCAATTAAAGTACTTCCCAACGCACCCAGATAAATTTGTCCTTCTCCACCGATATTAAATTGCCCAGCCCGCAAGGCTATTAATACGCCTAAACTAGCGAACAATAGCGGTGTCATTTTGGTGAGGGTGTTACCAAATCCAAAGTAGGTAGAGAGAGATTCTTGAAATAAAATGCTGTATGCGGTGATGGGATTTGCCCCAGCAATTAGCATCAGGATAGCACCGACGATGAGGGCGGAGGCGATGGCAATCAGCGGTGATAGGATTGGTAACAGGAATTTCATGCGATTAGTTGCGATCGTTAGGTTTGGAGATATGATTTCCTATGCAGTTCATTCACTCCTCAAAGCTGAATCAAATTGAACAATTTATAAATATCATTTTTAGTTTTAAATTTTGTTCTAACTGTTCTGCTGATTCTGAATCGCTGTAATTTCATCAGGCGTTAAAGTTACAACCTTTCCTTCTCGCATAATACTAATCGATTCACCAAGCTTACGATGTCGTTCTATTGCTGCTGCAATTGCTGCTTTGACTCCAGCATCAATTTTAGAATGTAACTTTTTCATCTCTTCTTCAGTCATTTAATACCTCTATAATTTGGTTCCAAATCTCATTTATATAAATAATAGGCTGTTGATGAATAATGCGTTCAGCAACGAAAAGGGGAGATGATCTAGAGTTATCATAGATCATCCAACCATCGCACAAAGGCAAGTATAAAGAAATCAAATTTCTTCGTCCCTGTTGGTAGCGTCTACGAATAACATCTTCTGGAATCGAGTGTCCACCACTAGCAACCCTTGTTGCTACTCGTTCTACTGCTAAATTAACGCTTTGTAACCAAAAGTATATTAAGTTAATTGTGTAGCCTTTTGCTTTACAACCAATAATAAAAGGTGCAAAACTTCTAGCTGCTAGCGTAGTTTCAAAAGCAAAATCACTACCTGAATTAGATAATGTCCGCAGTCGCATAATCATTAATCTTCCTGCTTCCATAGCCATTGAATCGGGATTTAATGGAGATAATCCAGCAGCAATAGCATCTGCATTTACATACTCAAAGCAGTCTAGAAAATTCGGTAACAAACTCATTGAAACAGTAGTTTTTCCCGAACCATTTGCACCACCGATGATATAAAGACTCGGCATTTTACTCTCTGGGTGTTCCCCCAGCCATCAACAAACCAATGTCTTCCACCTTCGCCGTGGCTGCATCCAAAATAGCCACAAACTCACCTCTGTAGATTACGGCAATGCGATCGCTCATTGCCATCACTTCTTCTAACTCAGTAGAAATATACAAAATTGCCGCACCGCGATCGCGTTCTGTTAAGATTCGAGACTGGACGGCTACTGTCGCCCCGACATCTAACCCCCTTGTGGGTTGCATGGCGATAATTAAAGCTGGTGTTTGCGCCAGTTCTCGCGCTAACACCACTTTTTGTTGATTTCCTCCCGAAAGCTGACTTACCTTGATATCAATCCCATTCGCCCGAATGTCAAACTCTTGCATTGCAGCTTGGGCACGATTTGCGATCGCTTCTTGTTGTAACAAAAAACGGCGACAAAATGGTAGATATTTAAAAGCTTTTAAAATCAAATTTTGGGCGATGCTAAATTGCAACACCAATCCCATTGTCTGCCTATCTTCTGGGATGTAACCCACTGAGGAATGTTTGGGTGTAAACTCGATTTTACCCTGTTTAATAGTCCGCAAAAGAGCAATGGCATCAGCTAATTCTCGCTGTCCATTACCATCGACACCAGCAATTCCTAAAATTTCTCCCGCCCGCAGTTCAAAAGATACGTTATTTACAGCAAGAATATTTCTTTCATCAGTAACTTGCAAATTTTGCACCGACAGGATGATTTCTCCTGGTAATGTAGGATTTTTATTTAACTGTAAAGCGACTTCCCGTCCTACCATCAATGTTGCTAACTGCTGACGTGTCGCCGCTTTAGTTGATATTGTTGCTACTACCTTTCCCTGGCGCAAAACTGTGACTGAATCACAGAGATTTATTACCTCTTCTAATTTATGACTGATAAAAATGATTGTGTTGCCTGCGGCTGCCAATTGGCGCAAGATAGCAATTAATGATTCTACTTCTGGCGGTGTCAAAACTGCTGTAGGTTCATCAAGAATTAACAACTTTGCTCGACGATAGAGAACTTTGAGAATTTCTACCCATTGTTGTGCCCCAACAGATAAATTTTCAACTTTGGTAGTAGGGTCAATTTCTAACTTATAAGCTTGGGATAATGCGGTGATTTCTTGCTGTTTATCTTGTAGATTGAGCCGCCAAGTTTTCTCCATCCCTAAGATAATATTTTCTGTGACAGTTAATTGAGGTATAAGCATGAAGTGTTGGTGAATCATGCCAATACCTAATTTAATTGCCTCATTTGGTGAGGTAATTTTTATTGGTTGTTCTTGGAGATAAATCTCACCAGCATCAGGTTGATAGAGTCCACTAATAATATTCATTAAAGTACTCTTCCCTGCACCGTTTTCGCCTAGTATTGCATGAATAGTTCCAGATGCGACAGAGAGATTGATATTGTCGTTAGCAATAAAAGAGCCAAAGCGTTTGGTAATATTTTTTAAGCGTAAATAGTTCATGTTCACAAAACTGATAGCTTGTAGTGAGGACTTTAGTAGATCTTTTGCAAAAGTCCTTAACACCCCTCCCCTTGCCAAGCTACGGTGTATACACAAGTCTGAAAT
>CAXUOL010000178.1:0-10325 GCA_964252435.1 uncultured Nostoc sp. | reverse complement strand
ACTGACGCGAAAAACCAGGTGAGTAAGCTATTTGAGACTTGTGTATACACCGTAGCTGGGGATAAGGGGCAGGGGGAAAGGTAAAAACCTCGCCCGAAGTCAAGCGAAATAATCCAAATTTTATGAGTCAGGTGAAAACCTCGCCCCTTGTGGGCGACAATCATCATTCCTTTCCCCTTTCCCCTTTAACCTTTTCCCTTTTATTGCTAATTCCTAAAAAAATGAGCAAACCGGAAATAATAACTAACAATCAGGTGTGAACTTTACTAGAATCAGTTCGTCGGTGATTTTTGTTAGCAAAAAGAATGAATTTGAAGGAGTCAGACTCTGAAAGGCTTTGAATTCAAAGGTGTTGAAAAACTTATTGGACCAATAGCCGCGCTTCTCGGCTTTGTGTATTTGTTGCAATGGTATATTGGAGACTTGCGATCGCCTTCCGATCCCATCTTTGAAAATAAACAGCCGCCTTTGGTGATGAAACAGGGTGACCCTTATATCCGCGCTTTAATGCGAACCATCTCGGCAAGTGAGGCTAGTGGAAACCGTCCCTATTCGCTGTTGTATGGGGGACAGCAAGTCAACGATCTTAGCCGACATCCTGAGATATGCGTCACAATTATCACAGGTCCCAACACAGGTAATTGTTCTACCGCTGCTGGCAGATATCAAATTATCAACATTACTTGGTATCGTTTAGCCCCTCGTTATCACCCAAAGCCGATGCAGATGATGTTTTGGACTACTTATAGTTTTGAAGCAGAATATCAAGATGTAGTAGTTTACCGTTGGTTAAATGATTCTAAAGTTTGGGGAATTAATATTTCTCAACTCTTGCATCAAGGAAAGTTAAATGATGTTTTGCGGCGACTCTCTCCCACTTGGACAAGTCTGGGATATGGCATAGAGACTAATTCTGTTAGTAACTCTTTGCCTAAGGTTTACAAGAAGATGTTGCAAGAAGAATTGACCGCAGCTAAAGAACCAATAGCCCCGAATTTGCCTCCATCCCCAACTCCTTCTAGCAGACCGCAGCTAAAGAACCAATAGCCCCGAATTTGCCTCCATCCCCAACTCCTTCTAGCAAGGCAGTAAAAAAGTAGTCAAGTTATCCTAATTTTTAACTTGCTGTGGAGAAAAAACTTTTGATATTTTCCACAAATGCCAAGGTATTTTCAAAGTGGATATTGTGTCCAGCATTGCTAATTATTTTTACCTGAGCAAATTCACATATTTTAGCCATTTCTGTATTAATATATATAAATTTTTTATCAGATTCACCGACTAGTAAAAGCATGGAAATTGTATTGAATTGTAGCTTTTCCCATAAAGAAGGTTGACATCCAGTACCCATAAAGCGCAGTGATTTATCTAATTCCTGTGGATTATTCTGCAACCGACTTTCTACCATGCGATCGTATTCTGGATGATTTTTTATATAACCAAAAATTGGTTGATTATACCAATTGGATAAAAAAGCGGCAAAATCACTTTTTTCAATAATTCTTGTTAATTTTCTACCTATTTGTGTATCGATTTTAATCCGTTCTAATCGTTCTGCTGCTGTTGGCAAACCTGGGGAAGCTGACTCTAACACAACTTTATGAAAACGTTCTGGAAAATGCAGCGCTAGGTATAAAGCCAATCTTCCACCCATTGAATAACCAACTAAAAAGCATTTGGCAATTTTTAGTTCATCTAGTAAGTTGATTAAAGCATGGGCAGTGTTTGCCATTGTATAGTATTCCTCCTCACCAAAAATTTGGGTTTTACCATGTCCTGGTAAGTCCAGGGTGAGATAAGAAAAATATTTACCCAGTAATGTTATAGCTTCATCAAATTCATTAATGTTTCCTATGAAGCCGTGCAACAAAAGAATTAGAGGTTTGTTTCTATTGATATTTAAATAATAGTTAAACTTATATTCTTTTAAAGTCATTTTTAGAGGAGATATATAAAGTCTTAGTTGGTATAATTTTTCATTAAAAGTTGATTGGAAGATAACAGTTGGATATATTTAGAAGACAAAAGAAAGTTAATTTTTCTCAGAGCTTTTAGCATCGTTAATATAATAAGGAAGAATCGCATCATTTTTAGGAAAATATTTATAAATAAAGTAGATAAGAAAAGGGAGAGATATAGCTATCAGAAAAACTCGTTGACTTAATAATGGTTGTATTGAAGCTTGATAATCTTTTATCGAGACAAATGCACTTCTTTCGATTTTCGATGTGCTGAAATAGTCTATGATATTTAAGATCGTAACAGTAGTATTATGGAAAAAGTGAAAGAGCATTGATGTTATTAAGCAACGGGTTTTAAAATATAAAATTGATAAAATAATACCCGTGATAAACAAAGGGATAATATCAAATCGAAAATGACCAATTGCGAAGAGCAAAGATGAAGTTAAAATTCCTGCTTTTATTCCCCATTTTATTGCCCATTTTTGCAAAATTATCCCCCGAAAAAATAGTTCTTCTATCAGAGGAGCTAAGAGCATAGCTAAAAAGCTCCAGAGGATCATTTCTGAAATATTAGTAAAACGTTTTTCATTAAGATAACTTTCTACATATTTGGGTAAAATAAATGATAACTTGTATAGTGTAAGTGTATTAAAGCCACGTTTGAAAGCATAGTGTACAGCAAAAATAGCTGCAACTAATTTTAAATTAACATAGTTTTTATGTCCAATAATTTTATTAAAATCTAAGCCTAATTTTTGAGATTTTTTTAATAAAATAAATCCCCATACAATATCACAAGTTATACTTAATAGGTTAAGGATAGTTTGATTTTTGATCGCATCAGAAAAATTTAAATTATTTAATAGACAAAATATTCCTAATATCGACCAAAATATAACTGGTAAGGCAATTATCCAAGATAGTAATAGCTCTGGAATATTAACTTTATCAAAGGGTTCATTTGTCAAGTTTTCATCCTGTAAGGAGACTTCATTTATCTTGGAGGGAATAAGTAATAAAATGGACAATCCAAACAAACTTAATAACCCTAGCCATCCCCAATTATATGAATACCCTTTACTTGCAATATAGAGACGACATCCTTTAATAAAAAATCCATACCCTACTAAGACAAACCCTAAGATCAAAAAAGATATTAAACCAGAAAGAGGAAATAAACTATTTAAATATTCCTTATATAACCCCAGGCTAATCAATGGAACAAACTTTAAACCAAGCGCCAGCAAAATTTGATTGATAGCTTTTTCTTTATTTTTATTTTCCATACATTATCCTCAAATAATAACTTCGCTAAAATAGGAGTTTGATAAATATGCATAGCTTATCGCCTTAGGCATCGTCTTTTCGATCCCTGGCAAGATATAGCAATCGCCAAAACGTTCTCTTCTTAATACACGTAATATAAGACACTTGTGTTCATTTTGGCATAAAAAACCCTCTGGCTGAGTCAATACACCAAGTTTCACATTTATACAAAATGTCTTGTAGTGCTAGTTAATTTTTATTTTTCTAATTCTTAAGGTAAAAATCGATCTAAAGCAGCTTTTAACTGTTTAATTTCAACATCAATATTACCCTCTTGTGCGGCTCTACCAATACACTCAGTTAAATGTTCATCCAAAACAATTCGCGCTACCCGATCTAATGCGCCTCGCACTGCGGCAATTTGCAGTAAAACATCAGGACAAGGGGTACTTTGCTGCACCATTGACTTAATACCTCGAACATGTCCTTCTATACGCGATAATCGATTGACAATTCGCCGTAAAGACTCTTCACTATGGATATGAGGATGAGCTGACTCTCCAGTTCCATGAGTACGATCTGTATGCTCGTGGTCTGTATCATGATGGTGGGAATGTTCTACTTGCTGGGATGTTGGCAAGGATTCCTTACCTAATCGGTTTGATCCATTCATGGGCTATCAAAAGACTTGTATTACTAAGATCCTAGTCTAGTACTCGACCAACCCAAAATTTCTGGGTGAAGGTGGGTCCCATTCACCCTAACTTTACTACTGACGCTTGGCTCTTTCTTGAGGAATAATCTCTGTTACTACCCTACCGCTAGAATTGCCACCTTTGACAACAATATTTTCTGTTTGCAGATTACCAACTGCTGTTTCACCTACAAAATTTAATGGTGGGTCAATTTGTCGATAAACAACATTTCCCTGAGCTTCAACTAACTTATTATCTAAATACCAAGTTAGTGTATTGGATCTTAGAGACTGGCGGCGCTGACCAACGGCGTTGACATTACCTGTTAAATAAACGGTTTTTTGTGGTATTTTCATTTCACCTTGATTAGCTGTCACTGTAACGTTTTCGGCACGCTGGAACATTCGTGTGGGAGAGTTTGTGGTGACAGTTTCTGCGTTCATGTTCCAGGTCATAGAGTTACTAGCTATTTGCAATGGTGGGTCTAGTAATTCTAGTTGAGCATTCTTTTGGACAGTGGCAATTTTTGTTTTTAAGTTGACTTCGGCAGAATTTCCCTTACCGCGATCGCTAATTTTATTATCTTTGTAGCGGTCAATTTCTAGGGGGCGATCGCCAATCAGTTTTTCTTCTTTAATATTCCAGATTAAATGTTCAGTTCTCACTTGCATCTGGGGATCAATAGAATTTGCTACTACTCCTCCAGAAAATTCCATCCGCTGTTCGCGGGTTTTTACTCGCACTTCCTGCGCTACTGCTTGTAGTTTTTTATGAGTACCATTAATCTGGTTACGAACAATCAACAAATCTTCTTTAGGACGCCATTCTAATTCATTACCTTGCAACACAATCCCATTATTAGGATCTGTGGCAAATATCTTACCTTTTAGAAACAACTGCTTCCCATCTTGTTCAATGTCTGCTACATCTGCCTTGATTTGGTAAACAATTTTGCCATCTTGATATAGTTCACCATAAGGACTTTCAGCCTGACCAATTTGTTTTTCTTTGGTGTATTTTGCGGTTTTAGCCCTGACTTTCCAAATTGGTCTTCCCACTTCATCTGCTTGTTCTAGGGTGACATCAAAGAAAGTCAAATTGCTATCTGGATTAGATGAAGCCGCAGTATTTTGTTGGTCAGCTGGGGGGGATTTGCCCCCGCAGGCGGCTAAACCAAATATTAATAAAAGTAAAATAAGAAAGGAGGGAGTGGAGGAGAAATTTTGAATTTTTCTCTTTCCCCATCTCCCTCTTTTATGAAATTGATATGCCATTATTCTTGGATTTCTAGGTGTCCATCACTAGCTCTTGGGTCTTCCAAAAAACCGATACCAGATAACGGTCGATATGGATAGCTTTGGCGAGGGGTTTTTTGAATATCTTCTTTGATGGCTTCTAAATCAATGTAGCGATCGCTTACATTAATTAAGCTGTCGCTGGTCATCGAACGCAAGCTCACTACTTCTACCCGTACGCCACGATAGCTGACCGAATTTACCGCATAAGCCAAATCCCCATCACCGCTGACTAAAACTGCGGTATCATAAGAATCTACTAGTGCCATCATGTCTACTGCTATTTCTACATCCAGGTTAGCTTTTTTAGAGCCATCTGGTAGCTGGACTAAATCCTTAGCAATGACTCGATAGCCATTACGGCGCATCCACAGCAAAAACCCCTGTTGTTTCTCGTTTGTCCGATCTACACCAGTGTAGAAAAAAGAACGCAGTAATCTAGAACCTCCTGTTAATCGACATAATAACTTCGTGTAATCTATTTCAATACCTAGTTGCAGTGCAGCATAAAATAAATTTGAGCCATCAATAAATATGGCGACCCTACCCCGATTCTCCAAAACTTGTTCTGGCGTAAATATTGAATCGTTTTCCAAATTATTCAACATCATTGTGATACCTCAATTTTTATCCCTGTTATTTTTGATACAAATTACCAACTTTTAGATGCTAGTCACAGCGGCTTATGATAATGTTCCGCGGCTAATTTAAATTGAGCCACGATAAATTTTGTGAGAAAATAAAAAAATTGAACAAAATCAGAGTTTAATAAGGACTAATCGTGTTTCGGGGGTTCTATTCGCTTAAAAATCGGTTGGGGTGTACCCAACTGTTGTTTGCTCGATAGTAGCCCCCATTTAGCATGGATAGCAAAAGGAGCGGTAACTGAACTTTGTTTTTGATCGTTAAAATTTATTCTGAAGCCTAGCTGCTGATAAATATCGCTACTAATGTTCGGAATAATTGGGGATAGCAGATAAGCTGCTAGTCTAACTGATTCTAGAACTGCGTAGAGAACCTTTTCCACCAACTCCTGCTGTCCCTGTTTATATAATGACCAAGGAGCTTGTTCGTCAATAAACTTATTACTAGCTTGTGCCAGTGAAAGAATAGCCTCACAGGCTTGACTGAAAGCTAGCTCCTGGTATGCTTGTTTCACCTGTTCCCCTAGACGTAAACCAGTGGCTTTCAAAGGATTTTCGTCAGGAATCGCTTCATTGCCGATTGATGGTACTTTATTCTCAGCACAGTATTTTTTCACCATGCTCAAAGTACGATTGAGCAAATTGCCTAATTTATCTGCTAAATCTGCATTCAGAGAATTAATGAACCTAACTTCATTAAAATCTCCATCTTTGCCAAATTCGATTTCCTTAAGGAAGTAATAACGAACGGCATCACTACCATAGCTCTTAACTAATGCCACAGGATCAAGGGTGTTACCCAGACTTTTGCCCATCTTTAGACCATCTTTGGTCAAAAAGCCATGTCCAAAGACTCTCTGTGGTAAGGGTAAGCCAGCCGATAACAGCATTGCTGGCCAGTAAACTGCATGGAAGCGCAGAATATCTTTACCAATTAGGTGTAGGTTGATCGGCCACCATGTTTCTAAAGCATTTGCTAAAGTCGGTTCTGCATCTGGTTCTAGTAATGCTGTGACATAGCCTAGCAGCGCATCAAACCAGACATAAAGGGTGTGCTTAGGATCAGTTGGTACGGGAAAACCCCAATCTAAATTTACTCGTGAGATGGAAAAGTCTTGCAGTCCTTGATTGACAAAGCTGAGGACTTCATTACGCCGACTTTCTGGTTGAATAAAATCCGGTTTAGATTGATAAAATTCTGTCAACTTAGTTTGATATTTGGATAAGCGGAAAAAATAGTTTTGTTCGTCTCGCCATTCCACTTCTTTGTTAGTATGAATTGGGCAACGGTGGCCTTCTAGCAGATCCCGTTCTTCTTTGAATTCTTCGCAGGATACGCAGTACCAGCCTTGTTGTTGTCCCTGGTAAATATCACCAGATTCCCAGACTCGCTCAAAGAATTCTTTAACGATCGCTTGATGACGAGGCGCAGTAGTCCGACTAAAGCGATCGTATTGAATGTCTAATAATTGCCATAAACTCACGAAACTAGGGACAATTTCATCGCAAAATTCTTGTGGCGCTTTCCCTAAACTTTCTGCCGATCGCTGAATTTTTTGCCCGTGTTCATCTGTACCTGTAATTAGTAATACTTGATGTCCCAGTAGCCTCTGAAATCGCGCTACTACATCGGCTGCGATCGTCGTGTAAGCACTGCCTATATGAGGGACATCGTTTACATAATATAGGGGTGTAGTCAGCGCAAATGTCAATTCTTTTTTATTCACTAGATTCATGCAAAATAAAATTAACTTATTAAAACGTTTAACATCTTAGCTTTTGGCGGCAAAACCACGTAATTATACAATATAATTCCTATTTTTTCCAATAACGTCTTCATCCTAGCAAATTTATCAGGTCAAGAATTGTTTAGTAATATGCATCAATTAAACTCATTTTTACCTAAAAAATGGAAATTAACTAATCATAATTTTTTCCAATAGTTTCTATTAGATATTCTTGTGTTCAAGAATACATAATTGAGAACCCAGAAAATCTAGTTACTTTTGTAGATTAGATATTTCTATCTTAAGACGGTCATGGCATTAGTAAAGAAATGTAAAAATTAAATTAAGACAAATTGCCATATTTACCGGAAAATATATTGATTAGGTATGAGTGGAAATAGCCCCCTAGAGATTTCTCGCGCTTTGGTGGCGGCATTCTCAACGCAAATGTTCCGCTATTACGAAGACCGCATTCCCCAGGATGCGAGCGTCTTGGTAGTCAGCAATCATCGCAGCTTTATGGATGCACTGATTTTAATGGCGGCGTTATCGAGTCCGATTCGCTTTGCTTGCCATCACTATATGGGACAAGTTCCAATCATGCGAGAGATTGTCACCGGTCAATTGGGGTGTTTTCCTTTGGAAGAAACTCAAAACCGCCAGCAAAGCTTTTTTTCGCAGTCACAATTGCTATTGCAGTCCAAGCAGATGGTGGGAGTATTTCCAGAAGGGACTGCACCAATGGTGAAATTTACTCAGCCAAGTCAGGTAGGTGAGTTTCAACGGGGATTTGCCCATTTGGCATTACGAGCGAATGTGCAGGATTTAGCTATTTTGCCGATCGCGATCGCTTCCTTAGAAGAAATAAACACCAATGGCTTCCCATTAAGATTTTTGAGCGTATTCGACCCTTCAGAACCTTTATTTAATCAAAGTGGTTGGCATCCCTTGGTAATTTATCGTCGAGTTGCGGTATTAATCGGTCGTCCTTATTGGATTACGCCCCAACATCATAAAAAATATCATGGCAAACAAGCCAGAACTGTTGTGACTGAACTGACAGAACACTGTCACGGCGAAATTAGCAATTTACTGCGTCAAGGTTGCTATTAAAGTTATTCGATTTTGAATTTTGGATTGTCTCCACGACTTTCAGTAGCTTGTTCCGAGACTTTTTTGTTTTTGCTCAAAAGTACCGAAGCTCATAAAAGCAACAATCAGCAGTCCAAAAGTTTTATACCATTGACTAATGACAAATGACCAATGACCAATGACTATCACAGAAGTTGAACTAAACCCTTGTTTTCTAACTCCTAAACGAGTACAGCCAGAGTATCCGCTATTGGTATATTTGCCAGGAATGGATGGAACTGGTCAACTATTGCGATCGCAAACCGCTGGATTAGAAGCTGGCTTTGATGTCCGTTGTTTGGCACTCCCTCGAAAAGACCTTAACACTTGGGATGTCCTAACTAAAAGTGTACTGGACTTGATCGACGCCGAATTAGAAAAAAGTTCTCACAGACCAGTTTACTTGTGTGGTGAGTCCTTTGGTGGTTGCTTGGCAATGAAAGTGGCAATCCAAGCACCCCATCTATTTAAGCGAATTATCCTAATTAACCCAGCTTCAGCCTTTCAGCTTCGCCCTTGGTTAAGTTGGGCATCCCAACTAACTTACTTAGTACCATCAGGATTGTATGATGTTGGCGCACTGGGCTTGTTGCCATTTTTAGCATCTTTGTCACGCATTTCTCAAAGCGATCGCCACGATTTGCTAAAAACGATGCGTTCTGTCCCGGAAGAAACTGTTCTTTGGCGGTTGTCTTTACTGCGAGAGTTTCATGTTGATGAGGAAAAGTTAAGGCGTTTAACTCAACCAGTTTTGTTGATTGCTGGTGCTAGCGATCGCCTTTTGCCTTCTGTAAGTGAAGTCAACCGGATAGCGAACATCTTACCAAATAACAAGATTGTAGTGTTGCCCAATTGTGGACACGCTTGCTTGCTAGAGCAAGATACTAATCTCTATGAAATTCTTAAAAATAACGACTTTTTAGAAAGTCAAGCTGATATGGGAACGGGGCTAGAGACGAGAGGATAGGGTAATTAACTTACTATATATCTATCCACCATCTAACTTTCAGCTTCTTTAAACCACTCTTCATAACCACAAACAAGCAAACGCTGTTTCACCTTGTCAATAGTTTCAGCCTTTGGCACATCAGTTGTTACTACACGATACACATCATTGAGAACAACTGCATAATGTCTTCCTGTGTAGTCAACTACAATCTCTGCTAAGTTTCGATCTGACATTTGATCATAAAGCAATGCCAACAGTGGTAGATAGTCTTGTGTTTCTATTCCATTGGGAAAAGCACACTGAATCAGCTTATAGGTACTTAAAAGATAAGGTGCAATAGTAATTTGCATAATTAGTTTCCTCTTAAAGGGCGAGGCAGATGGATATACACATTGAACTTTACACCCTGAGAAAGTGCTGCTCTGACCGCTTTAGCATCTGCTGTCATTGTCACAATTCCTAACTGATCCCCTGTTCCTAGAATAATGATATCATTTGTCCCCAAACTCCTAGTCGGCTGTAAGTTTAGGGCTACAGTTGAGGGATTGTCAGGTATGATGTTTAATCTTTGTAGAAATCTATTTGATCTCGCCTGTTCTGACTGTACGTTCGCTGATTTTGACCTTGCGAGGGGGAATTATGTGATACACAGCT
>CAXUOL010000177.1:0-10370 GCA_964252435.1 uncultured Nostoc sp. | reverse complement strand
CCAGCAACAAATACTGCCAGAAATCCATAGCCATTCACCATTTCTGTTAAGGAATAAGTTATGAGAATTGTGCTGATAGCAACAAAGTCTTCCATTAACTTATCGGCAGCACGGCGTTTTTGAATTTTTTGTTCAATCCAAACTATAGATTTGGCAACAACAATCCCCATAATAATGCCAACTGCGATCGCCCAAACTAAATCAACTGCAATCCACTGTTTAAACCAGTTGCTCCAGTTGTCATTTTCTAAGGCATGAATGCCAAAATAAACGAAGGGAAAAGCTAAAGCATCATTTAACCCACCTTCAGAAGTTAAACCAAATCTCAACTCATCTGTGTCATTTGTACTGGTCAGTTGTACTTCTGATGCTAATACTGGATCGGTAGGTGCGAGAATTGCTCCTAATAAAATTGCTTCTCCCCAATTCATCCCTAAAAACAATTTGCCTACAATAGCCAGAGCAAAAATTGAAATTGGCATCAGAAATACAATCAATCGCACTGTAATATCCCAAACACCCAACTTTAAAGGACGAACAATTCTTAAGCCGCAGCTAAACACAGAAATAATTACTACAAGTTCTGTTATCTTCTCCAGCAGTTCGGTGTTAAAAACGTCATCTCGCCGTAATTGAATCAGCCCTAAGCCAGAAGGGCCTAGAAAAATACCAACCAGTAGGTAGATAATGGCAAAAGAAAGGGGTAAGCGAGTAATCCAACCTGACCCTAAAGTTACCATCAGCAAAAGTAGACCAATCACAAATAGGTCAATAATATAGATATCTACCATATAGCGATTTACATAAATATAAGGTGCTGCTTTGTAAGCTTAGTTGCAATACCTTTGTATTAGGATTTACCTATGGGCAGATTTTCTGGGATTAGGAATTCAGAGACACCACCAAATTGGAGAAGAAAGGAATAGATAAATTTGGCGTTGGCTTTGCCCATCTTAGACATCGCCCTTTGATTCTTTATTAGAAGTCCTTTAACTAATCGGATGTAGCACAGGAATATCGCTCAGACACACCTATACGCTTTTACGAATGGTTTATAAGCTAAACGACATCTAATTCAAAATTTATATAACTCTTGTGGCATAGTCCGAAAAGCTTAAGCTAATTATGCAAGTTAAATGTGGAACAGCTTAATCGTGTCCGGTTAAAGGGATTTTTGGGCTTTCTGCATAGATTCGGGAATATAGCTAATTAGCCGGACATGATATATTTCCTACTTTCTGATTCAGACATCGCCCAATTTAGTACAAATATACTATAATGGGTATAGCGTCCACAAAGCCTAGCCAAACGCATAATGGCTCTGTGAAAACCTTCTGGAAGATGGATTCAAGGGTTAGTTCGATGATGAAGCATTATATTCTCAACCTCAATCCGACTGCCAAGCATGAATGGGATCGGTGTATTTTACGTGACCCGCTGACTGCCAAACGCCCAGACATTGCTAAACTAATTGCCGAAGCAGTTGGTGCTGATACAGGTAGTTATTTGGTCAGCGTGAATATTGAAGTTCAAGTTTTGCAGCAAGCGGCAGTACCTCAAGCCGAACAACTCTCGCTTTCATTTCCAGAGGTGAGTGTGCCCTCACAACCACAACTGCGGGAAGCAGCTTGAGCTACAGTGCAGAATTTAGCAGAAAATAATAAGCCTGCATAAGCAGGCTTACTTTGTTAGCCGCAGACTTCAGTCTGAGGCTAAAAAATTCATGGTTATATGGGCGGACTTAATCTTAAAAGGCAAAATTAATGGTGTTATTCAAAAGACATCTCCAGAAATTAATGACGATCGACATTTATTTCCACTCCTATGTCTAAAGCTAATTTGAAAAACTTGGTGAGGTACAGATAATCGTAGGGGCACAACATGTTGTGCCCCTACCCGTGTACTTCATTTACCTGAAATACCCTGTATAAAGATGAATGAGGTTTAAATTTAAAATTTTTTGAGAGTTGATTTGAACTTGATTTCCGCTAAAATTTAGGAAAATGACTGTAAATAATTAGTGGAAAATAATCGGCATAACTGCACTTCAGACATCGCTTTTTCTTCCCTAATTCAGTACATTTGGACTATAATATATATATATAGCTTCCACCAAGCTGAGTTAAGTGTAAAACTGCTCTGTGACAGCCTTTTGGTAAATGGATTCAAGGGTTGGTCTTATGCTTAAATACTACATTATTGACCTTAGAGGAAAATTATTAAATGATGCAACTGAGTCATTATCCAGCTGCGATCGCACAAGCTGCTCAACGGGCTAATGAAATAGACTCTCAGTTGATGGCAGTGCAGCACCAAGTTAACCGATTTGAAGGCAATGCAGACCGCACCGCCGCCTTTGAGATGGATTTGAAAAATGATGCTCAACGCAAGGCTCGTCGCTTTGAGGTGCTGCTTGTGAATCAGGAATATCAAAAAGCAATAGACACCCAAATTCGATTAACTGTTGATAAAGCAAATGCCATCGCCCATTTGGAATATCTGCGTAACCAGTTTAGTGTAGCTAAGTTGGAAGCAAGATTAGCGATCGCTCAACAACTCTCTGATTTTGAGTCTCGTGAATTAGTTGGTTTATAGTCACACCCATCAACCTCTAAATTCAACTCCTGATCTTTACACACATCTGTCAAATCTCTTGCTTGGTAACTATCATGCCTCGGAATCAACTCCGAGGCTAAGTCAAAGTATTAAGTTGCAGTTATGTATACAGAGGTGTTGTATCAGTATAGAGTCTAACCGAAGTTACTAAGCCTGTTTCGTGGCGATCAGTGATAGCTACCGCCCTAACTGTTATGACCTTTTGATCGTTGCGTTTGTAATGATTTAAGGCTTCAAGGACAAAAGACGATTCGGTGCCGTAAATATTCAGTAAGTCGTGAGTTAAGGTATCGAAGGTAATCCAGTACTCAGAAAGACTTTGTAAAATGGCAGCCTTACCCTGAATAGGAGGATTATTGTTAGATTGCATAACACAATCATCTGCCAAAAATGTGCCGTAAACTTCTATATTTTTAGTATCAATAGCCTGCAAGTAGGTGAGATACCACTCGTAGGTCTTAGGTGAAAGCTGGTTAATTGTAAGTCTGTCGGTTTTCATGAGTCACTTATCCTTGCCACCTAACCAATTAATCGGATTATCTCACGAGCGACTCATAATACTTAAACTTTGGAGTCTAGATTACATATTCATGAAGTTCTTAACTAATTACTATTAAATTTACTTACTAATAGTTTAGCAATGTAATCATTAATAGCTGTCATATCAAAACGCTGACTAGCGCTAGTTCTAGCATTACTTGCTATAGTTGCAGTTATTTCCGTCTCCTGAAGACAGGTGATAATTACTTGTGCAAGTTCCTGGGCTTCTCCTGGTGTCACTAGAAAACCATTAAGTCCATGTTCTACTAATTCCATTGCACCGCCAGCTTTTGCTGCAACTACAGGTTTTCCACATAGCATTGCCTCTACAATCACTCTACCAAAGGGTTCTGCGGAAATAGAGGTATGTGCTACCAAGTCACAAGCTGCCATTAACTGGGGAATATCAGAACGAAATCCTAAAAATTTGACGCGGTTTTCTAATCCCAGTTCAGCAACTTGTTGATGTAGCTTTTGGACATAATCTTGTTCACCAAACAGTGCGTCACCCACTAAAATTGCTATCACATCATGCGGACATTTAGCAAGGGCATCAATTAAAATATGCTGCCCTTTCCAAGGTGCAAGACGACTAAAGTGTCCAACGACAAATTTTCCTTCTAATCCTAACTGTTGCTGTAATTGTTTAATGTCAGATTCATCAGTTTGATAAATTTTTGGATTAAAGCCGTTATAAACAACTTCGATGATATCTGGGCGTCCTCCTGCTTGTACGAAGGCTGTTTGACTAGCTTGAGAATTAGCAATTACTAATGATGCAAAACGATTAGCTAAGTTAACAGCAATGCGAAGATTAGTTTGACTAAAATGTTCTTTGGAAAGAATATCATGTAAATGATAAACCAGAGGGCGACGACTGAAAAAACTTGCCAACGCTCCAACAACTAATGCTTTTTGGGTGTTGGCATAGATTAAATCGTATTTACGCGCTTTTTTAACTACCTTAGTAATCAAAGGTGCAAGTTGTCCCAAACTCTTGAATCCTTGTAGCAAACTGCTTTCTTTACGAACTTGGATTGCTTGAGTTGCGAGAACCTCTACAGGTATATGATTTTGTTGTAGTAAATCTTTAAATGGCCCATCTGCAAATAAACCTACTAAAGCGCGATCGCCATAAGGTTTAGCAATATCTATTAAACATAATTCCGCACCACCTGGTTTACCGCTTTGGTCTAAAAAAAGAATTTTCATTAAATTTCCTTATAATAAAATACAGTTAAGTAGAGATGCAAAATTTTGCCTCCCTACTTCTTTAAGTTAATAAAACATTCCGTACTTGTTGGGCAATTTGCTTCCAGTCATAGTGTGTGGTGGCGTATTTGCGACAGGTCGATCGTGAAGGTATGCGGATATTTCCCAAAAGCACTTGCTCTAATTTATCAGCAATAGCTAAGGTATCTGTTGAAGTCGTAATTAAATCGGGTGAAAATTCTGATAAAATTTCTGGCATTCCCCCAACAGGAGTACATAAAACAGGAGTACCACAGGCTAAAGACTCAACTATTACTAATCCAAATCCTTCAAAAGATTGACTAGGCATAATAGTTAATTCAGCAGCTTGATAAGCTATAGGTAATTGCTCATCAGGCAGAAAACCTAAAAATTTAACGTTGTCATCTAGTCCTAATTCTGTAGCCTGTTGTTGCAGTGCAGCTTGGATGTGACCACGACCTGCGATCGCTAGCCAAACATCTGGTATTCTGGGCTTAATTATCGCTAGTGCTTGCAATAATTTGTCAACTCCCGTTCGATGTACTAAGCGGCGTGATGTAAATATAATCCGGCGATTACTAGGCCAGCCTAGCTTTGCACAAGCCTCTTGGGGTGATAAATTTGGTTGAAACCAATTAATATCAACTCCACCGGGAATAACATTAATCTTGCTCCACGGTACTTGATATTTATCATGTAAAATTTTCCCAAAAGCTTTACTCAAAACAATGAAGCGATCGCAGCGATTATAAGTATTTTGTTCTATTAGCCAATGCTTGATTAAAAGACTGAGGTTTTTATTAACTACCTCTTGCTGACTCTCAGAAGCCCAAGGCCCATGAAAGTTAAAAGTAACTGGTACTCCCTTTGGCAAAATATCTAAAATCGGAAAGCTATATAATGCAAAGTGTAAATTAATAGCATCTGGTTTGCTGGTTCTTGTTTTCTGAAAATTATTACGAATCGACCATAATCTTTGCCAAATAGCACTATCGGGAGAAGCTAAGTTAGTCAGCTTAATCGGTGAATTTAATTCAGTCTCTGGTAGACCAACTCCGCATAATTCAATCTGGTCTTGATTTGCTGCTAATTTATGAGTTAGCTCATAAATATACCTTTCTAGTCCTCCGGGACTTTTGGGAAACCAGCCTAATCCCAGAGTGAGAATAGATGCAGATGATGAAGTAAAATTTTTTGGTTTATTTTCCACTAATGTATCTCCTATAAATATACTAAAACAGACGCACATCTGTGCGCTTTTACATCTATATCCACACCTGAATCAATAGAATTTATGAATACACATTACCAATAATAATTTTTGTATAGAAAACCAATTTATAAACTATTTATATATCAACGTCAATAAGGAATCAAACCTGTGTTTTTATTAACTATATCGCACCGAGATAGCTATATATGATACCTATCAATTCAAAAAGGTGAATACTATATATAGAGATATAAAAGCTGCTGTAAAGTAATAAATTTAGAATTTTTTTGTATTAATGTTTACCATTTTAATTTAAAAATAAGTAAATATTAATACCTTAATTCGACTATATCCATTTTTGTCGCAACGCGCTCGCCTAAGCTGAAACCTTTGTGGGAAGGGAAGTTTGTTTTTTTAACTTCATCGATATCTGTGACGTGGAAAAAGTATTTACCAAAAATCTAGAATTTTTACCGGATCAATAAAACCAAGTTCTTAATTTTGGATAAAGTCGAGCTTAAATAATGTTTTAATAGATATTAACTGAAAATTTCAAGAATCAGGCTAGCTATATAAAGCTCATGTAAAATAAAAAATAATTTGTTACTTATATATCGCTCTTCAATCACTCTGTTCAAAGAAAAATCTCAGCCAACTTTGAAAGCAAGAGTGATTAGGGTAATAAATAATGCTAACGCTTAGTACTTGTTTCGTGCGCTGATTGGTAGAGAACTAAGGCATTTTCACGTAAAATTGCTACAGAAATCGCCTCAGCTTCAGCTACAGTAATGTCAGAATCTGTAATTGCTTGCTCTAGCACTTCCCCTAAAACCTGGCGACCCCACTTTGCACCCAAGTAGTACAATTCTGGAATTGAGTGAGCATCAGAAGAATACATTAATTTAGTTGTGGGAGTTAATTCTAACATCTGCCTGATTGCTTCCCGCATCCCAGATACGCTTAAAAAGGGTATTGCCAAACCAAAATCTAGATAAACTTGGGGATATACAGAAGCTAAATAACCAGCCTGCTGCATATAAGGATATGAAGCGTGTAGCAATACTATTGGTACATGGCGGTACTGTGGTAACTCTAGTAAATATCGCAGATTTAGGGGATTAGCCAATCGTAAATCCAAGCTGGGATCGCCGTAGCCAGTATGAAATTGCACTGGTAAGCGGTATTTTGCTGCTACTAATAATGCCTGTTGTAACAAAAAATCAATCAGCGGTTTATCTGTCAGTCGCAGAGGTTGATTGTGCAGTTGTTGCTTGAGGTTGTCAAAGTGAGCCGCCGCCACCTCGTCAGCTACCGATTGAATATCCAAACCACTCCGGTAGCAGGCAATACTTTTAAAAGCTACTACTCCCAGCGGTGGGGGATCGAGTTCACTGTTGAATCTGGCTAGGAAAGTAGCAAAATCAGGAGATTGCAAAATTAGCTGTTCTGCTAATAGTTCTAATCTCAGAATCCTTCGCACAGGAATAAACCTTTCATGCCACGACAGAGGTAGGATAGTTTCGGGCTGCAAACCATCATCTAAGTAAATCGCCTCTAGGTTAGCAGCCCGAAAATAAATCTGCGTTAGTTCTTCTAATCCTAGACTTTCCCGCCGTGCCAAAATTGCTGTTTCTTCAGCTTCGCAGTTCAATAAAGCGGCAATATCGCGCAAGCTACGCCGATAAAACAAGGTATGACGGGCATGGTAGTTGATGATTTCTGGATCGTAGCCTTCAGTAAAGGCAGCTGCATAAGGAGACTGGGCAGCTACTTCTGGTTTTAAGATGTTGTGAGCGTGTTGGTCAATTAAGGGAATATCAGCCAGATTCATCTTTAGTGGTTAGGAGTAGGGAGTAGAAAATGCTGGAAAGACTAAGCTAATCGGCATTTAAGTTGCATAAAAGCAGGGCTGAAGCCCTTACTACAAGCGAATCATTCTGGAAAAATGAATGACAATTAGCTTACTTTCATACTTGGCAGTCTTGCTAGTATTTTTCTAATAATGTTTTCACTTCTGCCGTTAATTCCCAATCTTTCATTGCTTGCCACTCTGCTTGACGCACTGCTAAAAACGCTTTGGCTAACTGGGGATTTAAAGCTGTTAATAGGATATCGTCTTGCTGGAGGTGAGCGATCGCTTGCCCCAAATTATTTGGTAATGGGTCTATTTCATTAGCACTGCGTTCTTCAATTGATAAATATCCGGGGTCTTGATTTACTGGGTTTGGTGGTGTGAGACTACGCTGCACACCATCAAGTCCGGCTGCAATCACTGCTCCTAAAGCTAAATAAGGATTAGCTGAGGCATCTACAGTTTTCAATTCAAAGTGACTGGGACAGCCTAAACCAGGGTCACTAGGGACTCTAACGGCAGCCTCCCGATTATCTAATCCCCAACAACGGAAAGCACCACTCCAACTATGAGGAAGAATGCGGCGGTAAGAATTAGTACTTGGGGTAGTTAGTGCCATCAGTGCCGGCAGATGGCACAGAATACCAGCGATAAATTGTAATGCCACCTCAGAAAGACCATAGATATTCTGAGGTTCAGGTAATAGGTTTTTCTCGCCATGCCAAAGGCTCAGATGGATATGACAACCACTACCAGCTGCATCCGGGAAGATTTTGGGTAAAAATGAAGCGATGAGGTTGTGGCGGTGGGCGATCGCTCTGACAGTTTCTCGAAAAGCAATTTGCCAGTCAGCTGCTTGTAAAGCATCTGTATAGCGCATGGAAATTTCCTGCTGACCTGGGCCTGATTCAGGATAATACTGTTCGACAGGTATACCTTGGGCAATAAGTGCATCAGCGATTTCATCAATTACTTCGCGGTGGAGATCCATTGCCTGAGTTGAAGCAAAAACTGTGGAGTCAGCCGGAATGATGCCATCAGGTGTTTGCCGTAGTAAATAAAACTCATTTTCAAAGGCTGCTCGTACTTCCCAACCAGTTGATTTAGCTGCCGCAATCATCCGCTTCAAAAAATTTCGCGGGCATAATCCCCAAGCAGCACCATCTAGTATCATATTGCCCATGACACGAGCATGACCAAAACTATAAGCTAAAGGCTTGAGACTAGACCAATCTGGGACTAAGCGAATTTCACCTACTGGCCCTAAATTTGTTTCTGGCACAACTGCATCATACATTACAGGAATTCCCTGCTGCCCTACAGAAATCCCTACTCCATGTTCAAAGTAGTGAGCTAACATTCCCAGATGCACAGCTTTGCCACGGATAATATTAGCATTATCACACCAAAGAACTCGCACAAATTTAACATCAGCTTCTTCAAGATATTTTTGTATTTTTTGAAAGTTCTTTTTTTCAGCCATAGCTAGTTATTTTTATCTTTACTCGATTATTTTCTCATGAAAGTTATGGCAGAGTGATATCAGATGCCGTGTCCATACATAGACCGGATCTTAACCACTTCAAAATAGTTATATTTTTTTACGGATTTCATCAACAATGATTGTATATAAATAATTAAAACCTGAAAATTATATGATAAATAAATTACTGACGCAGTTAAAAAAACTCTGTCACCAGCTAAATCAGCACATCAAAAAATTATCTAATACTCGATATTTACAAAGAAATAAAACTTTCAAATTTTTACTCAGTCTGACTATTGGAGTTATTGTTACTACCCTTGGAATTACAACAGACTGGGCGACAACTGGAACACGCACGCTTACACACAAAATATCATCGATAAGTAACACTATTGGCAGTGAAAATCTGCTGGTACAAAACAATACTAAAATACCCGAAATATCATCAATAAGTAATACTATTGGCAGTGAAAATCTGCTGGTACAAAACAATACTAAAATACCCGAAATATCGTCTGTAAGTAATACTATTGGCAGTGAAAATCTGCGAGTAAAAAACAATACTGAAACACCCACGCTTACATACAAAACATCGTGGATAGGTAATACTATTGGTAGTGGAAATCTGCGGGTACAAAACAATATTGAGGCAATGTATGTTGCTCCTGATGGCACAGTTTATACCAACAGCCATTGGGATGAAGCAGGAATGGAAGCAGCCATATATAAAGATGGTAAGGTTATTGCTGCCCTTGGGGATAATCACGGCTGGAGTCGCGGTGGTGGCAAAGCTGTAACCGCAAATAGTAAATATGTTTACATTGCCATGACTCAAGGTTCGAGGGGCGATACAAAAGAAGATTATCCATCAGAAGGAACAACTTGGTATAGCGTTAGACGTTATGACTTGTCAGGAAAACCTGCGCCTTTTCCGAATGGGCGTGGCTGGGATAAAAGTATGTTGATTACCAGTACTAAAAGTGAAGTGACTGGATTAGCAACTGTAGGAAGCGAGTTGTATGTGAGTGATTTTGCTGCTAACCGCATTCGTGTTTATAATACTGATACAATGAAAGAACTCCGCAGCTTTACCATTGCCAATCCGGGAGCGATAACTATTGATCCACAAAAAAATCTGTGGATTATTCAAAGTAAAAATGGTAGTAAGCCTGCAAAAATTTTACATTATTCCCAAAATGGAAAGCAATTGCCCCAACAGATTGCAGATATTGTCGAACCAACAGCGATCGCTATTAATCATCAAGGTAAGCTGTTAGTAGCAGAAAATGGCCCGCGTCAGCAAATGTTGACTTATGAGATCAAAGATCAGCCGGTGCAGGTGGGTAGTTTTGGTTCTAAAGGCGGTATCTATGCGGGAGTTCCTGGTGAAGTTCGAGATTTGAAACTTTACGGACTTACCGGAGTTGGTA
>CAXUOL010000176.1:1726-10384 GCA_964252435.1 uncultured Nostoc sp. | reverse complement strand
GAGCAGGGACATGAGGTTTTTCTAATTCATCCGCAAATCAACGATCGCTACCCCAAAAATGTTGGCGATCGCCCCATGCCTGGTTTAGAAGAAATTCAATCTTTCCCCAATTTTTCTGCTTACGCATTCCCTACAGAACCACTGATATTCTACAAGTCTCTTCCTCAACCGTTGAACTATCGACATTGGAGCGATACCAAGTTGCTGGAGAAATTCAAGCCCGATATTATCGTGGTTGAAGAAGCAGCGCAAATGAGAGGTTTATACTCATTTTTCTTGCAAGGTTATGGTCGCCCTATCGGCACTCAATACGCAAAACGAACAGGCACGCCAATAATATCACTCTTCCATACAGATATTGTTGCGTATATCAAATATTACTTTGGAGATCGATTCTTCAGTTTGGTTCGCCCCATCATTCCCGTTTTAGTTAAGCAGTTTAGTGAGTCTTATGACTTCAATTACTTCTCTTCTAAAGAACAACTGACTAAATACGAAGAACTCAAATGCCAACGTGCTGAATACGTCGCTTATCAAGGTATAGATTGCGAAAAATTTCATCCGCGAAACATCTGTTACGATCCAATTCCCAATGATAACCGACCGACTCTTTTGTTTGTCGGACGCATCACACCCGAAAAGAATGTTAACCAATTACTTGATATATTTCCACTCATCGCTGCCAAAATTCCTGATGTCCATCTGGTAATTGTTGGTAGTGGCCCGTTAGATGAAGAGATCCGCGAGCGTGCTAAAAAGTTTGGAGCGGGTATTACTGTATGGGGCGAGTCTCATGGTACAGAACTTTTAGGTTGGTTTGCCAGAGCCGATGTTTTTGTCAACCCCTCCGTCACCGAGAACTTCTGCACGACAAATAACGAAGCATTAGCGTCTGGAACTCCTCTGGTTGCTGTTGTGGCGCCGTCAACCTCAGAACAAGTATTTCCTGGTCGTAATGGCTTCCTTGCCCAACCGAACAATCCTACAGACTTCGCTCAAAAGGTAATTGCAATTCTGGAAAATCCTGGTTTGAAAGCAGATATGACTCGGCACGCTCGTCCTTCTATACTTGACTTTGATTGGTCGGCATGTATGCAGAAATTTGAAGACAAACTTTACCAAATCGTTGAACGATCGCAGAAAGTGGAGGTAGGTACAGGCAGTATCAGACCACAGCGATAAGAAAGATGGCGATCGCTAGTATTTACAATATTTGCGATCGCTAATTAGTAACTTTGAGTTTGACTAAGGCTGTTAGTCCAATGGTCTGGAGTTTAGACTAAATGGTGGAAAAAAGCGGTCAGCCCTATTTCGGCGGAAATAAACAGACCATGTTGGTGGGAGAATAGATAGTCAGGTGAAAAAAGGACAAGTTTTAGGTAATTGCTAGGACTTGAGAAAAACTTGTCTATCTCAATTCTGGCTTACTCTTTTGGTTTATCTTTAGATTTGTGAGAGCCAAAACTGTAGACCATTGCTATTTTCACGAGATCGAAATAAGCAGGATGATTATCTTTATTGACAATTGCTAAAGATATCGAGCCTGCAACTAAGATTACCAAAATTGGTGAGAGTGTTTCACCATTGATGCCGTTACCTTTATCTGACATGATATGACCTCCTGTACCTGTAATTTAAAGCCTTTGGCTGAATGGAAATAAACCAAAGGCTTTATCTGAAGCAACACCGTAAATTTGTATCAACGCCAAGACTCAAAAATCATAGCGATCGCAAACAAACAAAACAACGAGACTGCAACCCTTAAAAACCAGATCCAGATACCAACAGATAGCAGGCTTTGAGCGAGGGAGAAAGCGCCGAAAGCATGGAACACAACAAAAGCGATCGCAAAACCAGCCAAAGCCCACACCAAATACTTCAGTCCTTTCCCAGTCAAAATTAAAAGTCGATTGTCGTTATTGGTGCGATCGGTTTTCATAGTTTCTTTCTTCTTTTCAAATGGGAGTTGAGCAAGAGACTTTTCATCGTGTTTGTTACTGGTCATAGAATTTCCTCCGGGATCAGAAAACCTAAGCAAAAGCCAAGAAGTATAGCAAAAATTACACTTCCGGCTTGTCAACTTCTTATTTATCAAAAGCCGAATGTCTACAGAAGAATACAGGTATCCGATTTTATACAGGGGGCAAAGGTATTTATATTTATTCTTATGAGGTTTGAGTAGTTCACCCAAAGTCTATCTCCTCACAAGGAAAATCATAGCTGTCCTTTCTCTTATATGAAAAGGTTGAAGTTTTTCAACTATTGATTAACCACATCTGCAAAATAAGGTAAGGTTTATACATAGCCATACCTTTTTGTAAAATTATGTAACAGTATATTAAGTAATTTCTGATTATTGATAATTTTCTACATCAGTCTATTCAACGGTTGAATTTCAACGGTGTATCTAGAATGTATAAGCCTGAGCGTTCTAAGCTATTAGGAATAATTCTAAAAAAATTGCTTAAAGAAAGAAAATTAAGTCAGCGGCAGTTTGCAAAACAAGCAAATTTAACAACTGATTATGTTAGTAAGCTTGTTAATGGCCATATTGCTGAACCGAGAAAAGAAATACGCACAAAAATTGCACAAGGTTTAGGAATTACAGAAATAAAACTACAAGAATTACTTAATCAAAACAGCAATATTGATACAGATATAACGCAAAGTGAAACTACCAATTTTAGACAAATTAGTGGTGAAGTTGCTAAGGCAAACTCAAATTGTGTAAATGATTGGGGTGACGCTATTGATGTAGAAAGTTATTGGGGTCGAAGAGAGGAAATTATACTATTAGAAGCATGGATATTAGGTAATGCTTCTCATCGCTGTAGATTAGTAGCAGTTTTAGGTATGGGTGGAGTTGGCAAGACATCCATAGCAGCTAAAGCTGCTACAAAATTGCAGCAAAATTTTGATTATTTGATTTGGCGATCGCTCCGCAACGCCCCACTATTAGATGACATTCTTCCCCAACTTTTACGCTTTTTACCTAATGATTCAGAAGATTACTTAAAAGTTAGTGAAAACAACAAAATACTTGTACTGATTGATGCTTTAAGAAAATATCGATGTCTAGTTATTTTAGATAATGTCGAATCAGTACTTCGCAGTGGCGAAGGCAAAACTCAAGAATGGGCTGGCGAATATGAACCTGGATATGAAAACTATGGTGACTTTTTTAAAAAAATAGCAGAAGCGTCTCATACAAGTTGTTTACTATTAACTAGTCGGGAAAAACCAAAAGAAGTAGCCGCCCTAGAAGGTAAAAATCTTCCAGTTAAAGTTTTGCAATTATCTAGCCTTAATTTAGCAGAAGCTAGGGAAATTTTGCAGGATAAAGGATGTGCTTGTACTAAAGAACAATTGCAAGAATTAGTCACAAGATATTCTGGTAACCCTTTAGCTTTAAAGATAGTTGCCACTACAGTTTATGACTTATTTAGTAATAACATTACAGAATTTTTAAGAGAAATTCAGGAAGCAAGCGCTGTTTACGGAGATATTCGCACCCTTTTAGATCAGCAATTTAACCGCTTGTCTGGTTTAGAAAAACAAGTGATGTATCGGCTAGCAATCTATCGGGAATATATTTCTCTGACACAACTGAAAAATGATTTAAGAACCACAGAAGCAGAGTCCAAAATACTGGAAGTTGTGGAGTCATTGTTACGGCGATCACTCATTGAGAAAGAAGCAAACACCAGCAGATTCCGGCAGCAGTCTGTGGTGATGGAATATGTCAGTGAACGCTACATCGAACAGGTAACTCAAGAAATTAACCAGAAAAAAAAACTTGATTTTTTCAATATTCATCCTTTAATACAGGCGCGATCACTTGATTATATCCGGCAAACACAAGAACGGCTCATACTAGAACCCGTTAAGCAAAAGCTAATCACAGCTTTTGGTACAACAACACAACTAGAATCTTATTTACGGCGAATGCTCAGGACTTTACAGCAGGAGTCGCCCCCAAACAAAGGTTATGCAGCTGGTAACTTAATCAATCTACTGCGACAACTCCAGATAGATAAATCCCAGCACGATTGTGAGATTAATTTAAGTGGACGTGATTTTTCTGGTTTGACTATTTGGCAAGCTTATCTCAAAGGTGTCAATTTACAAGACACCAGCTTTGCCAATGCTGATTTAACTGGTTCCGTATTCACAGAAACGATGTCTAGTGTCGTTTCTGTGAGATTCAGTCCTGATGGCAAATTGTTTGCTACAGGTTTAATGACCGGAGAAATTCGGCTATGGCGCACTTATGATACTAAACAACTTCGCATTTATACAGGTCACACTGCCTGGGTTTGGGCTTTTGCCTTTAGCCCAGACAGTAAACTCCTCGCCAGTGGTAGTGCTGACTACACAATTAAAATCTGGGATGTGCAAACAGGCCAATGTCTGCATACACTCAAAGAACATACCAATAAAGTTTACTCAGTAAGTTTCAGTCCAGATGGTGCTTTCTTAGCCAGTAGCGGCGAAGACCAAACTATTAAAATCTGGGATATTGCTACAGGAATTTGCCAGCAAACACTCCTTGGTCATGATGGTTGGGTGTGGTCAGTCACCTTCAGACCGTCTACAACTACTAACAATACTCCTTTAATTGCCAGTGGCAGTGCTGATAACAAAATTAAGCTGTGGGATATCAACACAGGTAGATGCTTGAAAACGCTGAATGGTCATAGCAGTGATGTTCTTTCTGTAGCCTTCAGTCCCGATGGGCGAATACTAGCCAGTGGTAGTAGAGACCTCACCCTGAGACTGTGGGACGCAAACACAGGTAAATGCGAGGAAATATTGCAGGGACACAGTAAAAAAGTTTACTCTGTATGCTTTAGTCCCGATGGGCAAACCCTGGCCAGTGGTAGTGAAGACAGAACTATTAAACTCTGGGATATCCAACGGGGTGAATGTTTGAAAACCTTACAAGGTCATTACAGCCAAGTATGGGTGATCGCCTTTAGTCCAGATGGTCGCACTCTGATCAGTTGCAGTGACGATCAAACAGCTAGGCTGTGGGATGTAAATACAGGTAATTGCCTCAATGTGTTGCAAGGATATACACGTGATGTCTATTCAGTAAAATTTAGTCCCAATAGTCAAATCCTGGCCAGTGGAAGGGATGACTACACCATCAGTCTGTGGAATTTACAAACAGGAGAATGCCACATTCTTAGACAACATCAAGGACGGATTCGTTCTGTAGCCTTTCATCCTAACGGGCAAATACTTGCTAGTGGTAGTGCTGACAATACTATCAAACTTTGGGATATCACAGATATTCGCCACAGCAAATGCATTCAAACCCTCACAGGACACAGTAACTGGGTGTGGACAGTTGGTTTTAGTCCCGATGGGCAAACCCTAGTCAGTAGTAGCGAAGACCGCAGCCTTCGCATTTGGGACATCTCTAGCGGTGAGTGCCTGAAAAAAATTAAAGGACATAGCCATTGGGTGTGGACAGTTGCGTTTCATCCTGATGGCAATACTCTAGCCAGTGGTAGCGCTGACAGTCAAATTAAGCTTTGGGATGTTGCCACCGGAGAATGTATCCAAACTTTCAAAGACCATCAAGACATGATTTGGTCAGTGGCATTCAGTCCAGATGGGCAACTTTTAGCCAGTGGTAGCGAAGACCAAACTGTGAAGTTATGGAATCTTAGCACGGGCAAATGTATTCAAACCTTAACAAGGGATGATAAACAAGTCCACACAGTAGCATTTAGTCCCAACGGGCAGATTTTAGCTAGTGCTGGTGCTGATACTACGGTCATTCTCTGGCAAGTTAGCACAGGTGAGTGTGTAGAAATCCTGAAATTGGGACATACAGCAGCGATTCGTTCTCTAGCTTTTAGTGCCGATGGCAAGTTATTGGCTAGTGGTGGTGAAGACGAGAAGATTCAGCTGTGGGATATGCAAACTTGTAGTAGATGGCGATCGCTTAAACCGGATCGCCTGTATGAACGTATGAATATTAGCGATATTACAGGCTTGACCGATGCTGAAAGAGCTTCTTTAAAAATGTTGGGTGCTGTTGAATAAACTCTGAGCTTGCAGGCAGTAAGTTTCTCAAAAGTGAATAAATTGATGATGCAATTTTGTTTCTAAAATCTTTCTGAGGATATATGAATACAAGTAGAGCGTTCTGTTTTTCTGTTTATTTATTGAGATAATTTATTGAGTCTTTTTCTCTTTTTAAGTGGAGATTGGTTTGACGTAAGTAATCTAAACATTCTCAAGACTTTGTTAGGTTTTGCTTTCGCTCCATCCAATCTAATATTGTTTTTCAATTACCAAGGTATTACGCCATCAAAAAACAGTAATTTTAGGTGTGTAATAGTGTTAATATCTGAAACTAAAAGTAAACAAACATCCATTCATATTAATTCAGTCAAAATTGTATTGATTGGCGAATTTATCAAGCACAGAAGCTTTAATGGAGCTAACAAAGCCTTACCAGTTTTAGCTTCTAGTTTAGTTAATGCTGGATTTAGTCAAGTTGTACAACTAGATTTAGAACGTCTTGATTTGAATCTTGATGATGTTTTAAATGAAATTATAAATGCTGATTTAATTATATTTGCTGGTTGTTTGACAACTCAATGGTCAGAAATTGACGAGCATAGTAAAAAAATTTTTGCACAGCTTCAGAAACATAGCAGGGAAACCGTGCCAATTTTAGTTGGTGGTTATGCAACTAAAAGTGTTGAAGATATTGCCCGCATCACACCTTGGATTACAGCCTTTTGTGATGATGAAGGGGAAGAATCAATTGTAGAAATTGCTCATGCCGTTGCCAGAGGCACTTTCTATGAAGAGATGAAATATTTGCCAGGATTGTGTTTCTTGAATCAAGACGGTAAATTTTATCGCGTTACTCCTGATAATACTAGAAATGTGATATTTCATCGTGCCATTGCACCAAGAGTCAATAACTTTGATGATATTGA
Source organism: uncultured Nostoc sp. (assembly GCA_964252435.1). Classification (GTDB taxonomy): domain Bacteria; phylum Cyanobacteriota; class Cyanobacteriia; order Cyanobacteriales; family Nostocaceae; genus Nostoc. Next base: position 3,419 of record CAXUOL010000176.1, on the reverse strand, counting down.
CCAAAACTTTGGTTTCATTCATATACCACAAATACATGATATGGATATTTTTAAAACTTCAGATAAAAGGCAATTAAAAACAGCCCAACTCTTTACCCAGCGAGGATGTCCGTGGGGATGTTATTTCTGTAATAAAAGTAGCGAAAGTAATAATGTTGTGAGGTTAAGCGAAGCTTCATTTCGCAGGCAATTAAAGCAATTAAAGGAACGTAATTATGAAGCAGTTTATTTAGATGTCGATACTTTTACAGTTCACGATAAAGCTGCAAAAAGCGAAGCAGAGATTCTGAGAGAAGAAGGATTTGTTTGGGGTTCAAATACTAGAATTGATAAAATTAACTACGAACAGATGCGTTATCTAGTAGAACATAACTGTGTGTATATGTTTTTTGGAGTTGAGCATACATTACCAGAAGTGTCATTAGCCAGCCACAAATTTAATGGTTCTGTTGCCAGTCAAATTAAGCAAGCATTTGATTATCCAGCCAAGATTGCCAGAGTTTTTCAAGATATGAATAAAGCTGGATTACCTAGTAGTTATTTTTTGATTTTGGGATTACCAAAAGCTCAATTCAACGACGAGAAAACTGAGATTATCGGTTATGAACAGACAACTTTTGCAGACGATATCCAGGCAATTTGTTTTGGCATCGAAAAGTGCAACCCAGATTTTTTAAATTTCAATATTCTACGATTTATGCCTGGGAGTATGGCTGCTGATACAGTTGGTGATTGCAGCTATTCCTGTGTACGTCCGTCAGGAAAACAGCCAATTACTGCTGGATACTTCTTACCACGAGCCGTCAAACATTATGGCTACCCCCAATCCCAAGAACACGGTGTTTACCGACTGTGTGAATCAGTTAGCAAATATCAACCTATTACAACTGCCATGAATCCCCAACGGGTTTACGATACTATCTGCTATGCCATGCAGTTGATTAACGCCAAGATTGATGCAGGTGGTAAAGCCACAAAGTTGTTTATTGATAGAGACTTACTAGCTTTATGTTTAGTTAGTCAAGATGAACAGGGAAAATATGCGATCGCACCCTTAGAAGATTTTGCCAATATTTAAGCAGTTGCGCAAAATTAAATTCATTGGTGGAGCGAAGTTCTACAAGTTGTTCGAGCAAATTTACGCTAGTACCGCAAGGCGGAATTCAAAATTAATACAGCGTAAGCATTTCATTGGTTTTGAATGGATGGTTTATTTACGCCGTACTGCACTAGTTTTAGCATCCTGCCACCCATGCAAGATCGGCATAGTAAACAATCCCCACGCCAAACCCGTAATTAACCCAAAAGGCGTAACCAGATAGTTATTAAAACTCCACAAACCGAAAACCTGTGCTGCCAATTCCAAAGGATAAGCCATCATCAGCACACTAGCTAAAGCGACACCATTCCCGCCATACTGACATAACCAGTAAAATCCTTTACCACCAGTTATTCCATACAGCAGACGAGTAATTAGCAAACCCGTGACAGTACCATAGCAGCGCATACACACAGCCATAATAAACGGTGGTGCTAAATCTAACCCCATATCTGGTTGCGGACAGACATGATTACCCATGAAATAAATGATGTCCGCAATTCCAGGAAGCAAAGACACTCCAGACGCAGCCAAAAAGGGAGCGATAGGCGGGCCAAAAACCATCCCTACCAACAAGAAATCAGCAATCAAACT
>CAXUOL010000176.1:0-1626 GCA_964252435.1 uncultured Nostoc sp. | reverse complement strand
ACAGAACCGCGATCGCTTAACTTAGTCACCACAGCTGGATTAATATCCACACACACCATTTTCACCCCTGCTGGGGTCATATTTCCCACGCCAATGGAATGCAGCATCGATGACAGCATCAAAATCATCTCTGCACCTTCTAGGTGTTTGGCATATTGCTCTTGTGCTTGAATCAAATCCATTTGGGTATCAGGTAAAGGCCCGTCATCCCGAATCGAACCCGCAAGCACAAAAGGTATATTATTGTGGACACATTCATACATCACGCCACTTTTAATTGCCCCCGCCTCCACAGCTTTGGGAATGCTGCCATAACGGCGGATACTATTAATTACCTTCAGGTGATGGCGATGTCCACCATGCACAGCGACACCCCGCTTCATATCTACACCCAAAGAAGTGCCCATGATATTTTGCTCGATGTCGTGAACTGCGATCGCATTACCACCCAGCAACGCCTGTACATATCCTTCCCGAATCAGTTGCGCCAGGTGTTCGCCGCCACCAGTGTGAATCACCACAGGCCCAGCCGTGACAACTACTTTACCACCAGCATCGCGGATTTTACGCAATTCCCAAGCCACTTGTTCAACGACTAATTCCACGCGCCGTTCGCTAGAAACTCCCGCCGACATAAAGCTGAATTCTTGAGTGCTGCGGAGTTCCCGCGATTCAGTTTTGCGGATGGTGCGGATACCTAAAACGTCTACAATTACCTGTTCGCCAACTTTTAAATCGCGGAGGATTTTACACCGAGCAACTAAACCTGTGGGAGTTTCAGTAATGGCGATCGCGCCATCCATCCGTTGATTTTCCACCTTCACCCACTGACCATTAATTCGCACTTCAGTTGGATAAATTGTACTGACGTAGAAATCATCAGGTGCAACCCCATCTTGAATCACAGGCTCCAGTTTGGCATCTCGCTCATCTTGGGGTAAATCTACAGCACCCAAATCAATCAATCGGGAGATGATTTCTTCCATCACCTCATGGGATGGTGCTGATACTCTCACCTCGGCGGCTGAGGTACTTTGCCGTTGTTCTCCCAAGTTGAAATTTAGGACTTTGAAACTTCCCCCAGCATCTATAATCAAATCCAAAGCGCGGTTAATTAAGCCAGCATCTAGCAAATGTCCTTCCATGCGAATGACGCGGCTTTCTACCGAGACATTCGCATGAATTTCATCCCTAACTGGTTCTGTCACCCGCAAAGTTAAGCATTTAGCTGCACCACCAGCTTTAAGAAATTCCGTAAGTGGTGTTTCCAGCACTTGAAAACCTGCATCCTGAAGGCGGGTTTTCAAAGTATCAGTCGTCTTGTTCATGATGACGATGCTATCCACATTCACCGCATTACAAGCGAAGTTGACTGCATCAGCCTCTTCAATTGCGATTCGCTTTTCTGGTGCGACTCGCATTTCAATTAAGCGGTTAGAGTAAGAATCAAAAGCGCCGGGATAGTATAGCAAATAGCCATTTGCTAAAGGACAAAAACAGGTATCTAGGTGATAGAAACGTTCGTCTATTAATCGTAGAGATAGCACCTCAATATCCAGCCATTTAGCTAGATAAGGGTGAGAATCTAATTCCGAGCGGAAACCGTATCCCGCCCATAACCAGCGT
>CAXUOL010000175.1:0-10458 GCA_964252435.1 uncultured Nostoc sp. | reverse complement strand
AAAAGCAAATCTTGGTAGAGATTCTGGGATATCCTTAGAGAAGTGAAAGATTTGCCAAAAATAGTAAGAATGAAGCTGGCAGCAAGAGTAAGTCAGGTAACACCTTCATTAACCTTAGCGATCGCAGCCAAGGCTAAGGCACTGAAGGCACAAGGAATAGATGTTTGTAGTTTTAGCGCTGGAGAACCAGATTTTGATACCCCAGCGCATATTAAAGCCGCAGCAGTCAAAGCTTTGGATGAAGGCAAAACCAAGTATGGTGCCGCCGCCGGAGAACCAAAGTTAAGGGAAGCGATCGCCCACAAGCTTAAAATTGATAACGGTCTTGATTACAAGTCAGAGAATGTCATCGTCACTAATGGCGGTAAGCATTCTCTGTACAACTTAATCGTGGCATTGATCGATGCAGGTGATGAGGTAATTATCCCTGCACCCTACTGGCTAAGTTATCCCGAAATGGTGACTTTGGTCGGCGGGGTTTCGGTAATTGTCCCTACAGATGCAACGACGGGTTATAAAATTACTCCCGAACAACTCCGTAAAGCAATCACGCCGAAGACGAAGTTATTTATCCTCAACTCCCCATCTAATCCCACAGGGATGGTTTACACGCCAGATGAAATCAAAGCATTGGCGCAGGTAGTAGTTGATGCAGATATCTTTGTTGTCTCTGATGAGATTTACGAAAAGATTCTCTACGACGGTGCAGAACATATCAGCATCAGTTCTCTAGGGAAGGAAATTTTTGACCGCACTTTGATTAGTAATGGCTTTGCAAAGGCTTATTCTATGACTGGGTGGAGACTTGGTTATTTAGCGGGGCCTGTGGAAATCATTAAAGCAGCCAGTACCATCCAAGGGCATAGTACATCTAACGTGTGTACCTTTGCCCAATATGGTGCGATCGCGGCGCTACAAAGTCCTCAAGATTGTGTCGAAGAAATGCGCCAAGCCTTCGCCAAACGCCGACAGGTAATGCTAGACAGACTCAACGCTATTCCCGGATTAAGTACTGCAAAACCAGATGGCGCTTTTTATCTGTTCCCTGATATCAGCAAGACCGGTCTAAAATCCCTAGAATTTTGTGACGCTTTACTGGAAGAACATCAAGTTGCAGTCATTCCCGGAATTGCTTTTGGCGCTGATGACAACATTCGCCTTTCCTACGCCACAGATATGGCGACGATTGAAAAGGGAATGGATAGATTAGAGAAATTTGTCAAGTCGCGTATTTAGTTGGTTGTCATTTGTCAGTTGTCAGTTGTCATTTGTCATTTGTGAGGGGAATTTACCAACTCTCCAACTTTTGAACTCCACCTTTTCGACTCGGAACGGGTGGAGTTCATTTTTAAACCTCAAGTTCCGTGTTCTGAGGCTCAAGTTTCGAGTTCTAAAGCTCAAGTTCCGAGTTCTAAGCTCAAAGTTCCGAGTTCTGAAGCTCAAGTTTCGAGTTCCAAGCTTGAAGTTCCGAGTTCTGAGCTTGAAGTTCCGAGTTCTGAGCTTGAAGTTCCGAGTTCCAAGCTTGAAGTTCCGAGTTCCAACTAAAATATCAATTAATTCCAGCACCATCAAGCTGAATTTTGGATCAAAGAGTCTCAAATACTTGTTGCATCTACGTTATCCTACTCCTACCTCCTTTTATCGTTTGCTAGTTTGTGGGTTTTATCATGACTGAACGTCAGCGTCCCCCGATACTTAAACCAAATGAATTCTACACTTTCCGCAGTTATTTTCTAATGAAATTTGCTCCCGCCGATATTTTGCGGGAATTAGGAGTAACTTTAACTAAAACAACAATCAATTTACCTGTCGCTGCTTCCGAATTACTAACTCGACTACCAGACTTACACCAACGCCTAGAAGAAGCGATCGCTCGTGTTAGTCTAACTAGTGAAGCGGCTAGACGCGAAGTACTAATCGCACCCATTTTGTTAGAAGTAGCCCATATCACAAAAGCAATAGTTAATATTGAGTACCCTATCGAAGTTAACCAGTACCTCAGAGGTGACTTAGACTACTATCTTCAGTCAAAACACAATATCTTAGTGGTAGAAGCAAAACAGGCAGATTTAACACGGGGGTTTACCCAGTTAGCGACGGAGTTGATTGCCTTAGATACGTGGGTAGAATCAGATGAGCCAATCTTGTATGGTGCTGTAACTACTGGGGATATTTGGCAGTTTGGTAGTTTTGATCGTCAAGAACAAAAAGTGAGTCAAGATTTAATGTTGTATCGCGTACCAACTGATTTGGAAATCTTGATGCAGATTTTAGTAGGAATTTTGATGCAAGGCTAAACAGATAAAGTCGAGCTAACTGCTCATTTTTAGCCAACCAAATACCTGAGCAACTGTTAACTCCAAGTCTATCCCGGCTAACACTGGCAAACGCTGATCACCCTGCAAAAGTTCTGGTTGTTGATTGGGACGGAAGACCAAAATGGAACGATCTTCTGGGTCTATCAACCAACCTAATTGGCAACCATGATCTAAGCAATAGAGAATATTGCCTGTGACTCGATTTGAACTTTGTTCTGGGGAAAGAATTTCAATTGTCCAATCTGGAGAAAGCAGAAAATCATTAGGTACTTCCCCATCAGCAGCAAAAGGAATACGCAACCAGGTGAAGACTGCTACATCAGGTACTATTGAACGGATACCAAAACTACAGCGTAGTTCGGGAAAGGCATAAGCAACATGAAGGCTTTCGGTAACATCATTGATACTGTTGCACAATCTTAACTGCAATCGACTATGCTTCCCTTTTGGCATTGGCTTGGTAATAATCTTACTGTTGATGTATTCGCTGGCAGGTTTTGTTTCTGGTAGGTCGAGAAACTCCTCCAGTGTTAAGGATTGCCTAACTACTGTGGACATACATGGTTCCTGAAGAAAAGCAAACGGGAATGCTTTTAGTCTAGCAATACCTACCCTTGGCGATTAGAAATCGCTTGGTGCAAGAAAACCATCAAAATCATCGCCCACAGATGCAACGCCTCAAGTATCTACTTCTAAAGTTGGTTGATGATTTCCAGGGCTTTTTGGTATTCCTCTATTTTACGGATTTCAATCCGGGGGACATTTGTATGGAAATGCTCTACACTGTGGTGGTAGATTGTTTGAACTGTCCATAGCAAGCATATCCCGGAATGTCAGCGTAATCACTCCACTATTTGGTATATACGTGGTCAGCAGCGAGCCTTTGCACGACATATCCGTAGTAGTACTGAAGTTCCACGGATGGTAGTAAATGTAAAGGATACCTGTCTGACTCAAACTTAGATCGAGCTGATCCGCTTGATTCTCGTCGAAGGGCTGCCCACTTTGTGTTCGACGATCACTAAAGAGTTGGTTCGAGTGACCTGAGAAGCTGCCATCAAGATTCGGAGCCAAATAGCCTTTACTGTATGTTACAAAATTGATGTCTTCGCGATGCATAGTCATCTCGATTACGTAGTAGTGACTATTATTTGCTTGCTGTACTTTATTAGCCAATAATGCGGTACAACTGCTATCAGCACGTGCTGACTGAGATGTCGTTGTAATCACTAGACCGCTGCTCATAACAGTCAGAAGTGCTAATAAACTACTTTTAACTCTTTTCATTTCTCCCCCTAATCAAAGTAAGTTAGTGATATCTTCTCCCATTAACCTTCACTGATAAAATGCTGAAATACATCATGGAAATACCTCTGAGTATCTTTTACATTGACAAAAAAGTATGTATAAATACAGCTTCACAAGCTTTCCGGGATCATAGTAATTGAAACTACGCTGGATCTTGTTTCCCTTCAAATCAAAAACTGTTGTTGCTCGAGCGGAGAAAGACTTGTCAAGCGTGGATGCTCTCCAGTGGAGAGAGGTCTCTATCCCAGCACTGCATTCCAACACCTACCTCAATGCACTTACTTCTTACGCAAAGTAGCTACAGTACTTCACCTCGTATGACACTCAGCAGTAAATGAAAGAAAAAACATTAGCTGCGTAAGAAATAAATTTTCGATTGTAAGTAGGTTGATTTGAATAAATCCAGATGTATAAACAAGTATAAAGTTATAGGTTATTCATCTAGGCTATGTTTCGCTATACTTTACCAAAGTTTATATACTTGGCTTTAATCCAAACAACATACTTACTACTATGTAATATATCAAAAACCTTAAAAAAGTAAAACTTATTGATACCATTCTTAGAAAATCTTTAATATTTTATAAATAATCTCTTAAAGATAAAAAATATAATAACAGCAACAGATTTTTTAGTCTAATCAACAATTGGCAGTTTTTAACACAAAAGGCGCACAACCATATTCGCTATCCCAAACTGAAATCGGTCTAACGGGTAAATGCTTACACACCTGTTTTAATTGCCAAACCGCTTTTCCGATTGGACTTTCCCCGCTTGTGATCCTTTCAGCGCATAGTTGGGATTAATCCGCAAAGCTTGGTTGAAATCTTCCATTGCCCGCTTGTTATCTCCCAAATCAGGGCGGGCAAGACCCCGGTTGGTGTAGGCTAGGGCAAAGTTGGGATTGAGGCGAATTGCTTCAGTATAAGCTGCGATCACTCCTTGTAAATCTCCTTTCTTTAGCTTATCCAAACCCTGATTAAAGAAGTCTTCAGCCGTGAGTGTTGCAACTTTGGGAGCATCAGTTAAACGAATTCCCAAAAATTTTATGTCGCTAGCATAACTGGGCTGATTAATAGTTGCAGTAGTGGGGAATGTAGTCAAAATTGTTATAGCAAAAGTTTTTGCAACCCCTATCGACAATTGAGTAAACAATAATTGTCTTATAAATAACATAAAGAATAAAGCCTGAAGTTTTATGTTCTGTTGTCCAATGCCCCCTCACATCTACATCAACTCCATCTCTTGCAACCCTTGGCGTAGTCTCTTCGCCTCTTCGGGATTATACCTTTCGTGAAGGGCGATCGCTTTTTTAAAAGCTGTTAAACTATCTTGATGATTGCCAATTTTCAGCAACACTACACCCAAATTTTGATATGCTTCGGCATAGTTAGGATTTAAGGTGATTGCATGTTGATAATATACGATCGCATCTGCAAATAACCCCAAAGCCTTAAATGTCATCGCCAAATTATAATGTCCAAAAACAAAAGTAGGGTCGATTTTCAAAGCTGTGGTATAAGCAGTTTTCGCGCCGTTCAAATCTCCTGCTGCTTTGAGTAAGTTACCCAAGTTGTTGTATGCTCCTAGTTTGAGCATGGGATAAATTGGCAATTTGATGGCAGCTTGATAGTGAGAAATTGCCTGTGGGGATTTTTTCAACCGACTGTAAGCAATGCCTAAATGATAGTGGAGTTCATATAAAATATCGTAGTTGTCTTCAGCAACGGTGATTCCATGTCTGAGCAAATCCATACCTTGATAAATTTTCCCAGTTTGCACATACAACGCTCCTAATTTACTGCAAACATAGGGATCATCAGGATGAGTTGCCAGAAATCCTTCCATCGCCGTAGCGGCTTTGGCATATTTATTATTTTGAGCGATCGCACTTTTTTGATATCCTGTGTGTACAAGGGCAACCCCAGGTAAATAACCTATTTGCCAATGGGGTTCTCTGGTTAAAATTTCTGACACACTATCATCTACCAAGGCATGGTAAGGACGGTCAAAACGAATATCTGGATGATTACGGAATAGCCTGGAAACCAGAGAATAGGGAGATTGTTCTGCACCAACTTCTTGGCGGACGAGGTTGATGAGCAAATATTCATCTGTTGCGATCGCCTCTCGTAACTGCGGTACAATTGCTGGAGTCAGAGTTTCATCAGCATCTAATACCAAAATCCAATCACCAGTGACATATTTAAGAGCTGCATTGCGGGCAGCACTGAAGTCATTACACCATTTAAAATGATGGACTTTTGCACCGAGTTGTTGGGCAATATTGGGAGTGCGATCAATTGAGCCTGTATCCAAGACTATCATTTCATCCACTACTTTTCTGACACTGCTTAGGCATTTAGGCAGTGTTGCTGCTTCGTTTTTCACAATCATGCATAAACTCAAACTCATAATTTAAAAATTGGGAGTGGGAAATAGTGAATAGAGGGATAAGGGCAATGAGAAAGCAACATCTTTACTTCCTATTCCCTTTAACAGTGATAGACTCTGCATAGTGGAAGATTTGCCTCGATTGTGAAATGTTACAATCAAGGCTTTTGGATAAAGCAGAAACACTGGCAGATGGTGTAAATGATGACAGTGGAATGGATAAATTATCAATATAAATAACCAGTATCAATTTATGCTGATCCATCTAAGTTTACAGGTAATATAAAATTGCTAGCGTAGGCATAGCTCATCGTAGACATCGCATCAGGGAGTATTACCTGAATATGGATTGGACTAAAACTATTTAGCTGTTATTACCCATTTTTTATGATTATATAACTATAATACACATTATCTAAAAGTCATATATGTAATGAAAAACTCACTTACCAGAACAGCAGAACTACTCCGCCAAAATTTCCAAAAATCTTTGCGATCGCTTAACCGTTGGTTTTCAAATACACCAGAAAGGGCACTTTTAGAAGCTTACCAAGCAGCTCAGAGAATTAAAAATATTGAGAACGAACATTTTGATAACAAAAAAATATCTTTACAATCAGTAAAGTATACCGAAAATGTCATGTCTTATTGGCAAGTATATCTTAATAAAAACCTAACTATTATTAAGATCAGGCTTGCAGAATTCCAGCTTAGTCGGGGAATTATCAATATCTCTAATTCTGTTTTATTAGAAAAATTGAAGGTTATTGATGAAGTAGTAGAGAAGTATGCTATCAAAGATGAACTAATTAACAATACTCCATTAGTGCCAACTTATCAGCCTTTAAACATTAATGATAACGAAATAAAAAAACAGCTAAATTCATCTAACATAAATAATACTCAACTTAACGCTCCAATTCAAAAAACTAGACCGAATAAAAGTTCTATTGGCAGAAGAATTAATAAAATTCAAGCAGATTTTGCACCGCAGACAGAAGAAGAGTTTGTCAGGAATTATCGCATTTCTAAAGGTAGAACAATAATTGCCTTGCGATTTTTGATAGTTCTCGTTATTGTACCGCTTTTAACTCAATATTTATCTAAAGAATTTATCGTAACTCCAATATTAGAAAGAGTTAGAGGAGATAATACAACTAAAATATTCATTAATTCTGACATGGAAAAAGAAGCTCTCCATGAATTACATAATTTCCAAGAAGAATTGAGATTTGAATATTTCATTAATCAAGCACCACCACTTTCTTCCGAGCTAACACAAGAAAAAATCAAAAGTAAAGCAATTGAAATCTCTGAAGAATTTAGCAGAAAAAGTAATAGTAGTATTAGTAATGCTTTTGCTGATTTAATCTCACTTTTTTCTTTTGGTATAGTTATCGCCATGAGCAAAAGAGAAATTGTGATTCTTAAGTCTTTTATGGATACCATTGTCTCTGGTCTGAGCGATAGTGCCAAGGCTTTTTTAATTATTCTGTTTACAGATATATTTGTCGGATTTCACTCACCAGATGGGTGGGAAGTCCTTCTTGCGGGATTGGCAGAACATTTAGGTCTACCAGCCAGTAGAAATGTAATCTTTTTCTTTATTGCTACATTTCCTGTGATTTTAAACACTATCTTTAAATACTGGATATTCCGCTATCTCAGTCGTTTATCTCCATCGGCATTAGCTACATTAAAAGAGATGGACGAGTAATTTGTAATTATCCAACACCCAAATTCACTTACTTTGAGTAAAAAATGTGTTTTTTCCTATAAATCAATTAATTACGAATTACCTTAGCAAGGCAGGAGCATCATTACGAATTACGTTAGCGCAGCGCTAACGAGTCCGCGAACGTCATTGCGAATTACGAACTTGTGCCGAGCGAAGTCGAGGTATTACGAATTATTCTCACGCATTTGTCTTTTGATTCGCTACGCTATGTATATCCTGGTTTTTCCGAAGTATACTATGGATTTTGAAAGCAAAGCTAATGCCTCAACTCCTACAGACAACATAGAGTTTGCTCAACCAACTACTACCCGTAAGCCGCTGGAACTGCTGCGAGATACTGAGGCTTTGCTTCGTCGCCCAACTGTTGCGAAACTGTCGCCGATTTTGCCACCAAAACTGAGCAATAGATTCCAAGCAACCTCATCTTTGGCAGATGACTCCTTTAAGGAACTGGCAGAAATTGACCTAAATACTATTAGTGATTTTGAACTGCGTCCGGCACGAATTCTTGTTGGCTTGAGCCTTGTTGGTTTTGGGGCGCTTATGATATTGGTGCTGCTGCTATACTTAAATACATTGCATCCAAAAACCAGTACAGTTGTGCAGATCCGGCAATATTGGTATCAATATATTTGGTTTGTCTGTTTAGGTATCACGGGGATGTTTATCTTAGGACGTGAAGCAATGCGTCCTATGCCAAAACGACGGAAGTAATTCGTAAGTAAGTTTTGTCATAGAGAGATGAGTGAATAAGAATGTAGAGAGGTAGCAGTGCTAACTCTCTACAAGGTTTCTGGATAACGCATAATGGTTAAAAAATCAAGATAAACTTTGGTGAATAAATATACCAATTATTCTAAATTACCAAGCAATTCTGACTCCTGAATCTTGGGTAAAGACGGGATGAATCGCGTCTCTACAAATGGTCTATTTATCGCATTCTTTTTTCAAATTGGTATTACTATTAATAAATTATAACTTTCAGGAATTAACGCTGCAAAATGTGCTTGTGTATTAATTAGCTGCTAGGAGATTTTATACATGAATCATGATGCTTTCATTGTTTCGCCAGGTTCAAAGATTTCTCTGAAAAAAAACTATGACCCAGCTTATAAAACTGATTTTCATCAAAAAACTGATGCTGCAACAAAATTACAGGTAGATATTGAACGACTAGCTAATTACCAAAATATTCTCTATGCTCAAAACACCTATGCTCTGTTGATTATTTTTCAAGCAATGGATGCTGCTGGCAAAGATAGCACTATTAAACACGTGACCTCTGGTGTTAATCCACAGGGATTTCAGGTGTTTAGTTTTAAGGGACCCAGTGCGGAAGAATTAGACCATGACTACTTGTGGCGCTCAATGAAAGCTCTGCCAGAAAGAGGAAGAATTGGCATATTCAACCGTTCATACTATGAAGAAGTGCTAGTGGTTCGTGTCCATCCAGAAATGCTTCAGAAACAACAACTTCCTCACTTCCCTAATGGAAAAAAGATATGGAAACAGCGTTTTGAAGAAATCAATAACTTTGAAAAATATTTGGTTGATAATGGTGTAATCATTTTGAAGTTTTTTCTAAATGTCTCTAAGTCAGAGCAGAAAAAACGCTTTTTAGCACGGATTGATTCTCCTGAAAAAAATTGGAAGTTTTCAGATAACGATGTCCGAGAACGAGCTTTTTGGGATGATTATATGAATGCTTATGAAGAGGTTTTTAATAATACTAGTACTAAATGGGCGCCGTGGTATATTATTCCTGCCGATCGCAAATGGTTTACCCGCCTGACCGTTGCCAATATCATCTGCACAAAATTAGAAGAACTAAATCTGCAATACCCAACAGTTAGTGAAGAACATAAGCAGCAACTTTTGGAGGCGAAACGTATTCTAGAGCAGGAAGATTAACCTGTAAATTTGATAGGTAAAGGCAAAAAAATACTGAAGTAGTTCAGATAGACTGTATAATCTATGTAAATAAGAATAAAAAACCGTAACTTTATTAATGCTGTTTGTAACTAAAGAAGTTACGTAGGCGTCAACATAGTTTAATGAGTCTTTGATACTCATTAATGAAGCTCAGAACTCCATTAATGAGTCTTTGATACTCGTGAATGAGGCTTTGAACTCCGTTAATGAGTCTTTGATACTCGTGGACGCAAATCAGAACTCCACTATAGATATGATCATGCCGTTAATGGATGGGGAAACAGCCATCAGCACCTTGCAAATCATCAACCTAAAAGTGCAAATTATTGCCATGAGTGGATTAGCTAGGTCTGAGGCATTACTAGAAACTACGGGTATTGGTATCCAAGGCTTTTTAGCGAAACCCTTCACCGCCAATCAATTATTGAATTTTGTCCAAACAATATTCCGTTAAAATCAATTTGCTATGATACTCAGCCAAATTTAAATTCTGGAGTTTTGTGACTCTGTGCCTACTCAGTTATCGACTATCAATGCCCTGAGACAGCCCACTAGTTCTGCTTGGGTTGAACAAGCGATGCCTGCGGCGGGCTACGCCTACGCGAACTTAGACATTATCTTACTCGACCACTCCCACTGTGAACGCAAAGCAGCAGGCGTGGCCTTGAACATGATGTTTCGCTACCCTTCCAATACTAAAATGGTACGGGAGTTAACTGCGATCGCCCGCGAAGAACTAGAACACTTTGAGCTAGTTAACCAATGGTT
>CAXUOL010000174.1:0-10476 GCA_964252435.1 uncultured Nostoc sp. | reverse complement strand
GCGACCCATTTACTTTAGAAAAGATTATTGGTAGATGCACCCTGATAACTCACTCTCCTAGTAGGTTAACACCCACTGGGGGTTTTTTTATTTAAGAAAAATAACTGACCCTGATAACTCACTCCCCTGATAGGTTAACATCCACTGGGAGTTTTTTCTACTAGTTGCGTTACCAATAGCGATCGCAAATGCGTCTCGTAGAGAAATCTTAGCAAGTCTTTTCCTTTCAGAAACGCTATGTGTAGCTTGCTTCTCCATAGAGGTACGAGCGTTACAGCCCATCATAGACATCGCCATCAACCCTAATTTAGTTCATTTTTCCCGGAAGATGCTGGCTGCCCCTAGAAAAGATTATTGGTAGATGCACCCTGATAACTCACTCCCCTAGTAGGCTAACATCCACTGGGGGTTTTTTTATTTAAAAAATAACTAACCTTTGTACAAATTTATCCGGAGTATGGTCTTCAACCTGAGAACACTTAATTGGTAGATGCACCCTGATAACTAACTCCCCTAGTAGGTTAACACCCACTGGGGGTTTTTTTTGCCGTAGACGCGTAGCGGTGAGTCACATAACTAAAGTACATCACTATCACTGTTGCTACTGCTGGTAGACCTTGAGTATCCTCTTGTTGCCAGGATAGAGCATAACACTCAATCCCTAAATCGCTTTCTTTTTATTGTGAGCTAGAGATGCAACTCCAAAATGATTGCTATGATATTTAATCACATTCTTAATTTTTTTTATATATTTTCACGAGTTCCCTTTTAACTTTCACTATTTGTCTGCCTCAGCAAACCTTACCTGCTTACTCAGCACAGACTAGCAGACTAAATGTCAAGCTATCGCTAACAGCGCTCCTGAAGCAATTGAAAACTGCTAGAAGTTCCGATTTTTTAGCTGGCTGGGATTAGACGGTATTTGTCTGGTAAACAGGCGGTCTAAAATTTCTGATTTCTGTTCGGAACTGAAGTTCTCATAAAAATTTTCCCGCTTCTCAACTATTCCAAAATTTTTGAAAGCCTCTAAATTAGAATCTGGTTTTTCAATTAGAGATTTTTGTCTATTCTGGGAGTAAGTAAGCATGTCTACTGTATGATTATTCCTGCGATGCACAAGCTGCATCAATAAATCCATTGCAACAGTTGGCAGAACACGGTAGGTATAATTCACAAAAAAATCAAAAGTCATATTTCCTAGACGGATGCGATCGCCATCTTTGAGCTTGATCGGCCTAACAGCGCGATTACCATTCACAAACGAGCCATTAGTACTGTTGAAATCAATTAAGTAAAAGCCTTGCTCGTCAATATGCTGAATCGCAGCGTGGCGACGAGACAGATGACTGTCAGCAATGTAAATACCACTGTTGCGATTACGACCTATCGTCCAGATTTGTTGTGGCTGTCGTAAACTCTGAGTCTGATTGTCGCCCAAGTTAGTCATCAAATAAACAGCAGTCTTATCCACTACACCATGTACGTAACCAGCCTTGACTCTCCTCAACGACGGTTGAGACAGGTTTTCTAGCTGAAGAATTTCATCTAGAAGGCTGCTGTGGTGTTCATACAACTTGAGGAATACTTGATATAAAGTTAATCGCCGTTCTATTTCTCTTTGTGCAAAGTCAGTCATTATTCGTAAACCTTATACTACCTGATTTCGGTTGTGATATACTTTTCCAGCCTCGAATCAGGGATAATTAATTTTTTGCTTTTTGCTGCCATCTGAAAAATTTAGTGGTTTAGATCGTTCTATTTTAAAAATTTTAGGTGCGAGATTCACTGTTGTTTATAGCCATAAAGAGCATGAAAATATCTTTATAAAATTATTGTGATGCTTTATTGTTTATTGTAAATAATCATTTGTTATTTGTAACAGATAGAAATCATAAAGATTTCATGAAGAATTGACAAACATCTACGTATTTTTACTAGATAGTTGGAGATTTATTAATATTCGTGATAGTGATGGCTATCGATCAACCTAAACATTATATATATTTGGTCAATTCTGAATGAATCTAAGTTTTTATCGAGAAGAATCAGGGCTAATTTTCCCAGATGTGAGAAAACTTTAGCCTTGTGATTCTGATAAAATAAGTGTGTTAAAATTCTTAATAAAAATGGAGAGCTTAAAAGCAGGGAGTTGAGGCTATTCTGCTAATCTAAAATAATTAATTTCAATCAAAAGGGTTGATCCGTCAGGATAATCTAAAATCTAATATAGGAGAATATTCGCATAGAACTACAGCGACAAAAGAGGCTATTCCCGATGAATTGGAAAACCCCATCCGTCTATAGGTTGGGGTGGGGTAGTTCACGCTTTAAAATCACAACAAGCCTCGTTTGCCATTGGGACGCACGGTCATCCAATTTGTTTTTGCTAGTGCTAGCTGCTCATCAGAAATTTTGGCACTGGTGAGATTAGCACCACACAGATTAGCTCCTCGGAGGTTAGCATTGCTGAGATAAGCATTGCTAAGGTCTGCACCTCGCAGGTCTGCTCCTTCTAAATCAGCATGGTTAAAGTATGCTTTGCTCAAATTAGCATCCTTAAGATTTGCTCGAGTAAGACTGGCTCTGCCAAAGTCACTATTGTGAAGATTAGCTCCCTGAAGATTGGTTTTTTGCAATTGAGCAGAATGGAAATTTGTTTGAGATAAATCAGCACCTTGCAGATTTAGCAAATTTAAATTGTGTAAGGCAAAATCTCGTCTTCCCTTCAGATAAGCTGTTAATAAACCTTGGGTATCTAACTTCCGCCCAACTGTAGAATTTTGAACTTGTGAACCATTGCTGTTGCTAGTGAAAGTCGTTGATTTGGCCATCCCAGAACCCTGGTGTAATCCCGCGGCTTCCGCGGCCTTGGCCCGTCTAGCACGAATCGCTGCTGCTACCTGTGCCACTCCAGTGCTGGTAGCAGTAGGGTTGTTACATAAAACAGCAGAATTTTCCAGGTGGTTATGGGTTCGCTCTTTAGATCCATTATCAGATTTAATCAGCAAACCCTTTGCTAAACTATCTAAGTATGGTTCTATTTCCAATGCTCTAAGAACTTCTGCCGCTGACTGATAGCGATTACGTACAGACACCTCTAACATTTTTCGTAACACATTGCCCAAGTGATCGCTCACTTGCACAAGTTGCTCCCACATCATCTCGCCAGTGTTGGGATTGTAATCTAAATCTTTAGGAGTTTTGCTAGTCAGTAAATAAATGCATGTTACCCCCAATGCATAAATATCACTGGCGTAGACTGGACGCATAGCCATTTGCTCTGGAGGTGCAAAACCAGGAGTACCAATAGCATACGCAGTTAATGCTGTCTGTCCTGATGGGCCTGTCGCACTTTGGCTAATTTGGTTTTTGACGGCACCAAAGTCGATGAGTACCATTCTGGCATCTTGGGTGCGGCGAATTAAGTTGGCTGGCTTGATATCACGGTGAATCACCTTTTGCTCGTGGATGTATTGCAACAGTGGCAAAATCTCGCTCAAAAATTGCTTAACTCCACTTTCGCTCAAGATGCCATTAAGTTTGACCTCTTCTTGCAAGGTATCGCCACTGATATATTCTTGAACTAAGTAGAATTGCTCATGATCTTCAAAATAGTCTAACAATCTAGGTACTTGGGGATGATTGCCAATCTTACCTAGAGTTTTGGCTTCTCGTTCAAAGAGTTCTCTGGCCATCTGTAAAACGTGTGGCGCGCTTCCTGATGGGCGTAATTGTTTGATTACGCAACTCGGTTCTCCTGGTAAGCCTTGATCGTTGGCTAGGAAGGTCGCTCCAAAGCCACCCTGACCTAATGGTTTGATCACCTGATAGCGATCGCGCAACAGTAGTTGCGAGCCACAAGACTGACACCTTTGGCTATATACCAAATTTTCTGGATTGGAACAGGTAGGATTTAAGCAGTAGCTCATGCACTCTCAACTCGCTGCACGAATAATCACGGGGAGTGTTATACTCTTTTTCAATTATTTAGACATTAATCAACTCTTGCCAGGTAATTTTTGCTGGAAATCCTTTGAAGAGTTCCTAAAGTTTAACTGAGATTACCTAAAGCGATCGCTAAACAAGATTATTTATTATACTTACATTGGCAAATACTGTTTATGCTACTTTCTACCAATTCGTAATTTTTAATGACGCTCTCTCAATGCTTGTGGCGTGCATCGCGCTGCGATCCCATTCAGAAAATCAGCTTGAATCTGGTTTTTTGCATGGGATAATTGGTATTAAAAGGTATTGGAGGGCAGTGCCCAACGCCAGTTACTATAATTTGGGGAAACCCCAGACGCTCGCGGACTCGCTCTAAGCGTTGGCGCAGCCTCTCTTAGAGTTGCCATGCCGTTGGCGAACGCGGAGCGTCTCGTAGAGAAGGGAGAAGACCGCACTGGCTACCCTACAGAAAGTCGCTGTAGAATTTTGGATGCCCAAATTTGGAGGCAATTTAGAATCATCTCCATTAGTCGTTAAGAGATTATTAGCTAGCTTTCATGTTCACACTAATCAGCTGTTCGATAAGTGCAAAAACATCACTGCGGCTGAGTTTTTCTTTACCATTAGCAAGGGCGTCAAGAGTGCCGTTTGCCAAGGTGAAGGGGATTTGACAAAAATCTAAGGCTGGCCCGGTCGGAAGGTCTTTGATATAAGCTTCTGCCAGGGCTAGATTGCGCCGGGCATACTCTTGCATATTTTCTGCACTCCAACCTTCTGGGAAGAATTCTACCCCACGCCCCAAATCTTCAGTATGGTTACGCAAGATATTGACTGCTTGTAAACCCCGACCAAAACCAATCGCCTGGGTACGGTTTGTTTGTGTTCCATCATACCAAGTCCACAAGTCAGAAAGTAATAATCCTACTGCACCTGCAACTCCAAAGGTATAACGATCTAAATCAGATTCTGTATAAATTTTCCAGTTTTTTTCTGCCCAATAAGCCATCCGGTCTGCCATTGCAGCAGTGGCATCCCAAATTCGAGGTGCAATGGTGTCTGGTGCTAGCAGTGACCATTCTCTAAGCCTCAAAGTGACTTCTTCTAATGAATTCTCATACCCACTAAATCCTGCAAAGAAAGCATCTACCGCGAAGCCATCAACTCCTGCCTGTAATGTCAGGCTAATGGTTCTTAACAGCTTTGCTTTAGTAGCGTTATCTAGTTCGGGATGATCTTCAATTTCATCAATGGCACGCATACACAAATATGCTGATGCTACTGCTTCTTGCAATCCTGGCGGTAAAAGACTAATTGGGATATAAAAAGTTCGGCTAGTTTCTTTGAGGATTTGCAATGCATCTCTACGTAAATTCATGTTTTCACTCCCCACTTGATTTTTGCACCACATGAAGTTTGCAGTTTTTTGATGATACTGGATATAGTTTTGACTAAACCTTAAAAACTATAGACTATAAGATACGCTAGTATTTCATCTAAAAATTGATAGTTTTGGTGTTGCAATTAACAAAACTCTCAAATTTATCAAAGTCTAGTCTAGTATAGAGGTTTTTGGGTGCAAAAGTGTTTGACGTGTCGTTTGATATAGCTTTCATAAACTTTTAGTATACATATAAAGAATTATGGTAATATTTGGTTGGATATGACGAAATTTTTCTATAAGCAAACATCCATTTTAGCGATTTAAAAGTGCTTTAAGTCTGCGTTAATCTGACTAACAAAGTATAATTATTGTATATATAAAGACAATTCAGGAAAAGCTGACAACGGATAACAGCATTTGTACATACCTTTGGATGGGTACAATGGTTTACCGAAGAGTTAGGGTCAGTTAAATTGGACGACATATAAGGCTGTAATGCCTGAGTTGGACTATACCTAATCTATTGGAGTTAGAACCACTTTGCTGTTCAAAGTGACATAAAGTGACCAAAACTCAAAACAAGAAGTTCCCGTATATTTACGAGATTGACAATAAAAAAGTTGGCTGTTTGCCCACTCAACACAATATTTGTGAATATTTGACTCTCATATCATGTCCGCTTGATTGCTTATTAAACCCGAATAACCCCAAACAGCTTAAGCTACACTTCGTCTCCCCTCCTTGCTTGTCTACGGTGTACACACAAGTCCTAAAAACCTAAGCTTGATGAGATTTTCCTCGTTCCCATACTCTGCATATTGATGAAAAAATAAAAAACACGTAGTATCAATGTTCAAGCCCCCAACTTCAGTTGTGGGGTAATAATTGCGAATTGCGAATTGTCAATTGCGAATTGGAGATGACCCCTCCCAATTTGCTCTTACCAAGGGGAGGTACCGCAGGCAGTGGGGTTTTTTCGCATATTCATGAAGAATCGGTATTATAGTCCAGATTATGTTTACAAACCGAACAGTCTGTAAAAACTCAAAAAAATATTGAAGTATTCCTAATGATTAAATTTTCTGAATCCCTTGTTGATACTGTAAATATTTTTTCTGTAATTCCTCTGGAATGGGAATCAGACGATTATTTTGCAGACTGACAAAACCACCCTTCTGGCTAGCCACTGCTGCTAACTCATTGTTAGATAAAATTTCAGCTTGCATAGTCCACTTTAAGCGTCCTAAACCACTCAGCCATAAACGTCCAATCACTTTATCAATAATCTTTATTGGACGTTTATATTCAATTTCAGTCCCAGCTAGAATCGGTGTATATCCTAGCTCAATTTGTTGGTTGAGTTGCCAATGTTCATCTAAAAACTTTAGACGTAAATCCTCTAGCCATCTGATATACACGATATTACTCACAATTCCCATAAAATCAATGTCGTATGTTTTTACAGGAATTGCTAATATTACTTCTAATGGTCTGTGTAAGTTGTTATTTACTAACATTATTTTTCCTGATATTTTTTAATACTGCTCGGTCTGTTCAATTAAAGAGAAGTTTCCAAGTATTGATTCAGGTGGTTAATTACCCTATGGATATGAATTGAATCTCCATAAAGCTTGCTGATCATTATGCCTCCTTCCAGCGTTGCGATGATGATGGTAGCGATTTCATCAGCACTCACTTCCGGGCGAATTTCACCCTTTTCAATTCCTTTTTCAATAATTCGACAAATTAGATGCAGCCAAGAGTTCATCGCTTGTTGAGCACGTTCTCGCAACGCCGGATGAGCATCATCACTTTCCACAGCAGTATTTAGCAGTGGACACCCTCCCTTGTTCGGTGGATTTTCTACGAAGCTACTAAATACCCCAATGATTGCTTGCAGACGTTCTACTGCGTGGTGTTTGCTTCGTAATGCAAATCTAGTATGCTGCTTAATGCGAGCGATCGCAAAATCAAAAGCCTGTAGTGCAAGATCATCTTTGCTTTGGAAGTGATTGTAAATTCCTCCTTTCTGCAATCCAGTTACACGCATAACGTCTGACATCGATGAACCTGCATACCCCTGTTGATTAAACAGTTCGGCTGCTTGCTGAAGAATTCTGGTTTTTGTTTCTTCGCCTTTAGACATTACAGCGATTTTGATATTAAGGAGTAGGGAGTTTATTGAATTGAAAATTGCTGTAAATAAAATATTACCGACCGAATGGTTTGATTTAAACTAGCATGATAGTTGCTTGCAAGTCAAGTTTTTTCAACACTTGACCTTGAGTATTGTAATCACTTTCAGGATGTTGCCTAATTGCAACGTAAATGCGATATATCGCATCTCCACAAAGTTTGGAATTATCCCTATGGTTATTAACTTGTAGGTAAATTTTTTAGCAACTAGTCCGTAATGGGTTTGACTGACTGCGGTGTATTATCCAGATAATTGAACAATATACAACGCGAATACGCTAGACGTTTAATCGTGCTTACGAGTAAAATACGGTAAGTGCATCGCCTTATGTGCTTTTGTATGTAAAACTGTAGAAAAACCTAGTTAGAAGTTGAGTTTAGCAGAGCGACTGACCAATAAGCAGTTATCAAAGTCTGTTTGAGCTAAATGCCAGTTGTCATGCTTACAAAAACTTCCACACAGGTTTTAAGTTGTCCAGGAATCCTTGAGAAAGACAATAACTTGTCATAACTAGCCCTGTCTAGCACTGGGCTATGAGTTTGGCTGAGTTGCTGCTCTCTAGCTGCTCGTAGTTAAGTCAGTGAAAAGTTATCAAGGCTTCGTTTGGGGATTTAATCAACCCTTACCGACGCTGCTCACTTATAGAAGTGGGAGACTCAACAGGACTTTGATAACTGATAACTAATTGTTGAAACCCCGGAAGAGTATGCACTATTTATTACTACCGTTCTTAAGCTTTTTTGTTGGTATCATCGTTGGTTTGACGGGAATTGGCGGAGCCTCTTTGATCACGCCAATGTTAATTTTTGTTTTTCAGGTTCCGCCTTCTATCGCTGTGAGTTCTGATGTTGTCGCCGCCACATTGATGAAAATTGTTGGTAGTGTCAAGCATTGGGAACAGAAAACTCTTGACACAGAAGTTGTTAAATGGCTGGCATTTGGGAGTGTTCCAGGCTCACTGTTCGGAGTGGGGATTTTGCACTTCATTAAACGTACAGGTGAGTATAACCTGGATAATATCTTGCTGCGTTTGCTTGGCGGGATGATTTTGCTGGTAACAGTATTAGCACTAGTGCAATTGTTGTTATTGACTTTTTTCCCCAAATTTAATTTACCTGAACTGCCGAAGTTAGACTTAAAAACTAACTTTGATCGCTTCCTAACAATCACTTTAGGAGCAATTTTAGGCTGTTTGGTTGGTCTAACTAGCGTTTCTTCAGGTTCAATGTTTGCCCTAGTGCTGATTGGGTTTTTCCGGCTTGATGCCCGAAAGTTAGTGGGTACAGATATTTCACACGCAGCAATTTTACTGTTGTTTACAGCTCTCGGTCATCTGAGTTTGGGAACAGTTGATTGGAGTCTGGTAGTACCTATATGGATAGGCTCTGTTCCAGGGGTGTTAGTAGGTGCTAAAATCTGCCAGGTAGCTCCGCAACGCCCACTACGGTTTATCATTTATACCATTTTGATGATGGTAAGTTGGAAATTAGTTCATCAAGTTTGACAGAA
This sequence comes from uncultured Nostoc sp., assembly GCA_964252435.1. GTDB lineage: Bacteria > Cyanobacteriota > Cyanobacteriia > Cyanobacteriales > Nostocaceae > Nostoc. The sequence continues at coordinate 1,441 of CAXUOL010000174.1, read as the reverse complement.
CTCGGTAATAGAGTTTGGTTGTAAAAGTTTTTTGCTGCTCACTCACTCTCCAAAAAGACGGCGCCCAGATTAGGTGCGGCTAAATCTATCCCTCCGTTCGTTCCAGTATTCGTAGGAAAACAAGAATTAGCGACATTCAGCAGTGTTTTGGGAGTGCAAGTAACATCAGGGGCAAACAGCGAGTAGCCGTAGACCTTTTTTCCCTGTGACACGAGTTCGTCGGTGCGAATCAGAAGACCTCCTAAAACTTGGTTCGGTGGAATAGTGAGTGCAGGGTTTATGGGAATTCCAGGATTATTTTTGGCAGCATTGTTTAGGAAATAATATTGGGGAATCGGGTCTTGTAACGGTGTTTTACCCCAGGTGGAAGCTGCTATTACGTAAATAGGCCCGTAGGAAGTGGGATTTCCGTGTTTATCCACACTTGTAATCGCCGCAATACCGAAACCATCGTGTCCAGTAGGTAATCCACGCTCGAAGACGGTAAAGTGAATTTTATTACTTGCCTTCACAGGTCTAACAAGTACAAAGTCAAGCCGCTCGATACTAGCGTTACCGTTGTAAAGTGTGCCGCCTAAATTTGCACCTGTGTTAGTAAAAACGTTATCTGGTCCTGCCAAGATATTGTTGATACTAAACAGCGTTTTCTCTGCAAGTGGGCCCAAACTAAGAAAGTTAAAGGTATTAGAGGAAGAATCAAAACTGCCTTGGTAGTAAGCTAGCTTTCTGTCATCTGTGGCGGGGTTACGACGAATCTGCACAAAAGCAGGGATGGATCTAAATATTGTACTGCCTCCTGTGGTTGTCAATCCTATAATTGATTGAATTTGCCCCCCGAAGTTGAGAGTAAAAGTATTGCCTGCAAATTCGCTGTCACCTGCAACTTTGGTAATAGATATAGTAGGAAACGAAGCAGTGTCAGTAGTAATTGAAGTGATATCTTCTCCGATTATCTGCGCTTGTGCTGAGGTAAAGCACAAAAACGGGGCGATCATTGAAATCAGACAAAAACTAGGTTGAATGCTTGGGCGAAAACGGATAGGATTGCACCTAATCGCAGAGAGAAGGGAGTATTGCATTAAACAGCTTTCAATAAGTCACATTATTATATTGATACTCAACTTCATCTAGGTTAAGAATTGGTAAACAAAAAGTTTTTCTCCGAAGATCGAAAACTAACGATTTTGTGCATATTTCTATGACAAATTTTAGATTTCAGATTGGGGTTTTCATCGTTCAATCTCAAATCTAGCATCCAACATTGATTAACCTCTCACTTAAGGTAGTAAAGTGAATGTACCTCGTTCATACATAATAAACAGACCCAAGCCAATTAACACAAAAGGTACAACAGCGTTACCATAGCGACTTAAAATATCAGCAATAGTAGGTTGACGGCTTAAAAAATAAGCGATCGCACACCAAACCCCTACCATGATAA
>CAXUOL010000173.1:0-10498 GCA_964252435.1 uncultured Nostoc sp. | reverse complement strand
ATGGAGAATAACGGATTTGAACCGATGGCCTCTGCGGTGCGATCGCAGCACTCTACCAACTGAGCTAATTCCCCTTAATCGGTGCTAAGTCAAGAGTACTATTACTCATTAACTCAAAACATTATCACCATAGATTATTCTAACATTCAGTTACCGATGGTTGAGGCTGTTTTTGGGAATAAACTTTTTGCACCCGTTCGAGTTCCAAATCACTGAGATAATCAACAGTCCAGTTACAGCAGCGCTGGAGCATGTGGAATGGGTAAGTATTCGCTACACCAACAACTTGCATTTGCGATCGCTTCGCCGCTTCGATACCTGCTGGAGTATCTTCAATTGCCAGACACTCTTGTGGTTGAAGATTCAAATCGGGATATTCTTTATTTAGGCGTTTCACTGCCAGTAGATAACCATCGGGTTCTGGTTTACTGGTGGTGATGTCATCACCCGCGACGATAATTTTAAAATGTTCAGCTAGTTTAGCGCGATTGAGTACCAGTTCTATTTCTTTGCGAATTGCGCCACTGACTAATCCTAGTTTCAGATGACGCGATCGCACTTGAAATATTAAGTCTTCTATACCTGGATATAAAGGCAGTTTCTTTATTTTTTCTAGTTCCACCGTATAAGCTTGGGCTTTGCGGTACAGCAACTGAGTTAGATAGTTTTCGTCATTTACTCTACCACGATTAGCGAGTAGTTGCCCAAAACAAGCGCGATCGCTGCGTCCCAAAGAAGCTTGACGCTCACTCACCTTTTGGGGTTGGAGATTCTCTTGAATGAGAATCTCATCGATCAGTTGCAGGTGGATTGGCTCATCGTTAATGATGACACCATTAAAATCAAAGAGAACTGCCTTTAAACTCATGCCATTATGCCAAACGCTGGAGAACCAAGTCCCTCCAAATTATTATCTATTGATGTGGCAGTATACTGACGGACATTTTCGGTTGCTATTGGTTTAACGCCGCTAGTTACCTGATTTATCCACCATACATCCTGCGTAGGCGTAGCCCGCACTTCGACAAGCTCAGTGACCATCGTAGACATCGCACTGCTTCAAATCGGGCTGCACCCATATTCCCTTCTATACTACTAGCAGCATATTCACGAATATATGGCTCCTCAAAAACGTCATTGAGCCATTCTAACTGACGCAGAGTCTTCTGATTCCCATCTAGAATTAATACTTGTCCTCCAGTTACCAGCAACCGGAAGCTTTCCCGCAGAATTGCTAGAGACACTGCATCTGGTGTTTCGTGGAATAGCAAAGAAGCTGTTACTAAGTCAAATGTTGCATCCCTCAAACCAGTTTTTTCAGCATTTCCATGTCGCCATACTATATCTAAACCAGCATTTCTAGCTTTATCTTCTGCCCTTACCAGCATATAGGGCGATAAGTCCAAACCAATAACTTCCGCTTCGGGGAAAGCCTGTTTTAACATTAAAGTAGTGGAACCAGTGCCGCAGCCTAAATTGAGTATGCGTCGTGGTTTTACCTTGACGGCATCAACTAAAGCTTGACGGACAATACCTTCATTAGGCGGGAGAACGTATTGAGTAACCGGATCGTAAGTAACTGCTGCACCGTAAGTCAGATATCCGTCAGTAATACCGTGAAAGTTTTGATTACTGTAGTACGACGGAATTATGACATCATCTCGTCGATAGCGATGTCTACGATGGTCACTGAGCTTGTCGAAGTGCGGGCTACGCCTACGCTCTCTTTCTCCCAATCAATACTATCAGCGTAACGCCGTAACCCGTCTTCATCAATCAAAAGACGCACTACAGGGGATAAAAAACGTTCCCAGATTGTATCTTGACGCACTGCCATATTGTGTCAGAACTTTAAGGAGCTATTTAAACAAAGTGATTTTCTTTACAAATTTTAATACATCTGGGAAGCATCTGCTTTCTCCCTGTGGTGATACGTTGACGATTGTAATTTTTGTATTATAAATGTAGTATACAAATGTAACTCCTAAAAGTAGTTCTTCAGCTTCACAAAAATTCAGAGAGCCAAATGAAAGACAATACAACATTTATATTGCTACAACTAACTAGGTAATGGGTTATAAGTCATACCGATAATTATCACTGCCCGATACCCAATCTAAAATTTAAAATCCAAAATAGAAAAAATATGCCATACGAAAAGTTAGAAATTACCACACCAGCACCCGTCTTATCTTGGGCAAATCATTCTTTGGGGCCAGAAGAAACCAAGATGGCCAAGAATGTGGCATCATTACCATTTGTATTTAAGCACGTGGCATTAATGCCAGATGTTCACTTAGGAAAAGGTGCTTTAGTGGGTTCTGTAATTGCAACCAAAGAGGCAATTATCCCAGCTGCTGTCGGTGTGGATATTGGTTGCTTTGTAGGAGATACCTTAATTCCGCTAGTTGATGGTCAATCTTATGCAATTCAAGAACTGGCAAGCCGAAATGAAGAATTTTTTGTCTATGCTTGCACCTCAACAGGAAAAATATTAGCAGCTAAAGCAACTGCCAAGTTAACAAGAAAAAATGCTCCTCTTGTAAAAGTGATCCTGGATAACGGCGAAGAGATTATCTGTACTCCAGATCACCAATTCATGCTGAGGAACGGAACTTATCAAGAAGCTCAACATCTTCAACCTGAGACATCCTTAATGCCGTTTTACTCAACAATTGATAAAGATGGCTATTCCTTAATTGCTCAACCTTACTCAGGTAGATGGCAAAAAGCTCACTGGATGATTGCCAGATCGGGTTTACTAGGTGAAATTCCCAAATTTCAAGCGCAAAGAACAGTTATTCATCATCGAAACTTTAATGAATTTGATAATCGTCCAGAAAACTTAGAGTTTATGGGTGCTAATGACCATTCTGCCTATCATCGCAGTTTAGCTGAACGTAATCAATACTGGCAGTCACCGGAGTTTGAACGCCAGCAAGTAGCTGCACTTGCCAAAAAAGCGCAAACTCCAGAAGGGTATGAATTCTATGCAGCTAGAGGAACTCAAAATATCCTTAAATATATGCAACAGCAACCAGAACACTTTAAACAAGCAGTTGCTGGCAATGGCGAACGCGGTAAGCAATACTTAATAAATTACAACCAAAGTGAAAAAGGTAGAATAAAATCCAAAGAAATTGCTAACAGGTATTACACTTGTGATATCTGTGGTGTAGAAGTTAAAACACCCATTGGTTTACACAACCATTGCAAGAAAGAACATCAATGCAATCACAAAGTTGTAGCAGTGCTACCTTTAGACTATAAGCAAGACGTTTATTGTCTGACAGTACCGGAGTATCACAACTTTGCTTTAAAAGCTGGTGTATTTGTTCATAACTGCGGGATGTGTGCTATCAAAACACCATTTATAGCTGAACAACTCGAAGGCAAGCTAAAGAAAATCCGCCTGGATATTGAAGCAGCAATTCCAACTGGATTCAACGAAAATAAAGATGTTGAAAAATCTGTCAGCAACTGGCAGCACTGGGATGATTTTAAAGACCTGCATCGCGGCGTGCAAGACCTACAAAGTAAAGCAATGAAACAGATGGGTTCTCTCGGTGGAGGAAATCACTTTATTGAAGTGTGCCTCGATACAGAGAATCAAGTTTGGCTAATGCTGCATTCTGGTTCGCGTAACATTGGCAATAAACTCGCCCAGTGTCATATTCACACAGCCAGAGAATTAGCAAAAATGGCAGGTAATAAATTGCCTGACCCTGATTTAGCTCACTTTGTCGCTGGTACGCCAGAATTCCAGGCATATTGGCACGATTTACAATGGTCACAAAACTATGCACGTGTCAACCGTGATGTGATGATGGCGCGTTTTAAACATATTGTCGAGAAGCATTTAGCAGGTGGGAAGGCAACTAAACCTTTATTGCAGGTTAATTGTCATCACAATTACGCCGAAAAAGAAGTGCATTTTGATGAGGATGTATACGTTACTCGTAAGGGTGCAGTCCGCGCCCAGACTGAAGATTATGGGATTATTCCTGGTTCGATGGGGGCGAAATCTTTCATCGTTAAGGGTAAAGGTAATGCTCATAGTTTTTGTTCTTGTTCTCACGGTGCAGGGCGTTTGTTGTCTAGAAATAAGGCAAAAAATGTCTACACACTTGATGATTTGATTGAGCAAACAAATGGTGTAGAATGCCGCAAAGATGAGGGTGTGTTAGATGAAATTCCTGGTGCTTATAAACCGATAGAACAAGTTATGGCAAATCAAGCAGATTTGGTTGAAGTTGTCGCAACACTCAAACAAGTTCTTTGTGTTAAGGGATAAGTTTGTCGGGTGGGGAATGCCCACCTTTTTTCTTTTTTAAACGCAGAAGTACGGTGAGGTAAGCGCAGAGGTACGCTGAGGAATAAATGATTGTTTTAAGTGAATCGACTGAACAAATAGAGGCATCTGCTAGCGCTAGTGAAAACAAATTGATGACTGAGGCGGCCCAATTATTAGGGTGCAAAGTCTACTATATACCACGAGATTTTGAACGATGTGGTACAGCAGAAAATGCTCTATGGCACATTCCTAACTATCCTAAATCAACTGCGGGTATCTGGATAGGATATATTCCTGAATTTGAGCGTTACAAAGCCATATATCATGCAGCCTTAGCTAAAGGGATAAAACTACTCAATACTTCTTTAGAACACCAGACAGCACTAGAGTTTGACCTATTTTACCCTCACTTAAAAGGATTGACACCTGACAGTTTGGTAATTACATCAACGAACGAATGTATTATGGCTGGCAAATTATTGGGATTTCCTATGTTTGTCAAAGGCGCAGTTCAATCTAGAAAAATGCAAGGATGGGAGTCTTGTGTAGCGAATAATCAGGAGGAATTAGTCAGACTGACAAAATTTCTATTAAAACTTAAAGATCGTTCACGAGGTAGAGTTATTGTTAGGAAATTAGTAAAGTTACGGCATAAACGCCTAGCTCCAAATGGCTTTCCAATGGGAAGAGAGTTTAGATGTTTTATTTATAATCAGCAGATCCTAAAATATGGATATTATTGGGATGGGCAAGATGACTTGAGCAAGTTATCAAAACCAGAAGAGACGCAAGTATTACAGTTGGCAGTCCTTGCCTCTGAACGCCTTGGTGTTCCTTATATAGCAATTGATATCGGGCAATTAGAAAGTGGAGAATGGATAGTCATAGAAACAGCCGATGCACAATTTGCTGGTCTGAGTCACATTCCTGCACTTGAATTGTGGAATAAGTTGAAAGATATACGCTACTGATGGTTTTAATCCGAAACTATGTAATTTGATCACGCATTAGCTTACCATCTTTTTTGTAGTAGCTCACAAGTGAGTAGCAACATGAAATCTGAACAACTCTCAGCCATTCATGTGGCAAGCGGAAATCTTGTGCCGATGAGCAGCAAACCTCCTATTTTATCCAGCACTAATCACTGGAATGGGATTGTGCTTGAACAGCACTATTTACCCGCCTTTGAATGTCCAGAGCTTTGCTTACAGCAGCAGAGCATTAATATTTGGCTTGGTAATTCATGTCAGATAGACTGGCGACTAGCTGGTGGAAGGTTGCACAGTACGGAGATGAGGAGAGGTTGGGTTAATGTTACTCCAAAGGGAATTCCGACTCAAGCCCGTTGGCATGAAGAAATAAAATTTCTCCTAGTCTCTTTTGATTCCAGTCTATTTAAGAGAGTAGCAGATGAGCTGATCATAGGGAGCGTTCGCACAATTGAAATTATCCCACAGCGCGGAGTCTGCGATCGCCAAATTCTTCATCTGGGAATGGCACTTAAAGCAGAGCTTGAAGTCGGATGTCCATCTGGTAAACTATATGGTGAATCAGTTGCGATCGCTCTAGCAGCCCATCTCCTCAAAACTTATTCTGGAACACGGCAACTAATTGCAGAGTTTGAGGTTAATCTTTCTGAGCGTCAATTACGGCGGGTAATTGATTATATTTATGACAATTTAGCACTAGAATTAACGCTGGCAGAACTGGCTAATCTAGTGAATATGAACTCCTATTCATTCTGTCGTTTGTTTAAACGTTTAATGGGTATTTCTCCACATCAATACGTTATTCAATGTCGGATTGAACGAGCTAAATTTTTACTCACTTATACTCAATTAGCTCTTATCGAAATTGCACTTCAAGTTGGCTGTTCTAGCCAAAGCAACTTTACTACTCTTTTTCGTAAGCATATAGGAATCACACCCAAAGCATATAGAAAAATAATATAAATTTTGGAATTTTGCAAGATTTTAACATTTTGCAAGCAAGTTTTCAGAAGACAGAAGTTTCACTTACAATTTATTCTCATAATTGACCACTGAAAATCGACAATATCATGCAAAATACCCAATACGAACAACAATATAAGAAAAAAGTAATTGATTTCTTTGATAGCAGAACTAGCTATGACAACGATTACACAATTCATCGCGCTCTCCCTCTACTAGATTTAGTTGAACTCCAAAAGGGGCAAAAAGTCTTGGATATAGCAACTGGCACAGGAATCATTGCCATTGCTGTTGCACAAATTGTTGGTTCTGAAGGAAAAGTAACTGGAGTAGATTTTTCTTCAGGAATGCTAGCTCAAGCACAACAGAAAATTGAAGAATTAGACTTACAAAATATCGAACTCATTGAAGCTGATGCTGAGTATATCGACTTCAATGATGAGAGTTTCGATGTAATTCTTTGCTCTACAGCAATAGTGTATTTTAAAGATATTCTTGCTGCTCTACGAAAATGGTATCGTTGTCTCAAACCAGGGGGAATTGTAGGTTTTTCTTGTTGCTCTGAAGAATCTTGTGGAGCGCCACTTATCATCGAGATTTGTGACAAACATGATATTTTACTGACAAATATCAATGAGCCAACAGGTACTCCTGACAAGTGTCATCATCTACTTGCAGAAACTGGTTTTAAAGATATTGAAGTGAAGACCCAACAACTAGGTTTTTACCGCAATCTAGAGCAAGCTAGAGAATGGAATGGAGGATGGTTTCATCCCAGAGAAAATCCCTTGTTACAGGTTTCATCAGAGCAAATGGCAGAATTAAAAGCAGAGTATCGTCAAAAAATTGAAGCAAAAGCAACAGAGCAAGGAGCTTGGTACGAAAATCTGACTTTTTTTGTAACTGGTAGAAAGGTTTAGAGCAAACTCTAATTTTCTATTGTATTTAGCCAATTCATTAAATCAGCCTCACTGGCAAAATCTAGTAATACTTCACCCAAGTCCTCTAACTGAGCTAGGGACAACTCTTGCAACCGAGATTGTAACTGAGAATTAATTGAACCAAGCCGACGAGTTAATAGACGTATCACTAGCCTCAGTTCTGATTGTCTTCCTTGTTCAATACCTTGTTCAATACCTTGTTCAATACCTTGTTCAATGCCTCGTTGTCTCCCTTCTTGCAGTCCTTCTTGAAGAATTTCTTGATAAATGGCAGATTCTCTCATATCTTCTCTCCTCAAAAACTGACGAATTAGTTCTGGCTCAAATACCAACCCTGCTAGAAGTTGGGTACATACCGAGATACTCTGCTTGGTGGCTTCTTCTTCAATCATACTCACCTGAACTGCTACCTGTTGAAGTAAGCTTTGAGGAGAATCTGTTCGCGCCAAAGTTGCCAGAGGTAATAAACCAGGAGATAACAATAAAGGTTCTGGATCTTGTTCCCAAATTCGGATAACGCGGTAACGGTGGGTAGTATTGCGGGCAGTAAATTGATCTACAAAGACAGCTTCTGAAGTTGTGGGTTTAAGAAAAATTACTACCTGCTCGATATCACAATTGTATTGTCGATATAGCCGCACCCAATAGTCCAACATCCGCAGTGGTAAGGGTGGAGTCGATGCTGGTAAGGTTTGAAACTCTAAATGCAGTATTTGATTGGCAGTTTGCAAAAAGGTTACTGAGTCGGCACGAATTGGCTCTTGATTTAATTCTGTTTTGAGAATCTGGATACCCGTTGCCTCAGATGCGAGTAAGTAGCGGATAAAATCTTCTGGATACTGCTCAACCAGATATTTCAGGGTGTTGTCGTATGTCATTTTGATATCAGTTTGGACATAAACCCATATAGAAACGTAATATCGCTACATAGTTTGTCCATCAAAAATTTAAGTCTAAGTATTGTTTGTTGTTAGCGCTACTCTACGAAAAACTGCTGTTCGCTGATAGCGCTAACATTTAAATTTGGTGTTTTTTCAAAACTACAGTGTCAAAGATTGAGGATTTGTCTCAATCAATTTTGCTAAATCTTGCAAGAACGCCGCAGCATGAGCACCGTAAATAATGCGATGGTCAGAAGTAATATTGACTTGCATTTGTTGGCGCACGCCAAATAAACCGTCGGATGTTGCTACTACTTGCGGGCGGGATGCCCCGATCGCTAAAATTGAACCTTGTCCAGGCGGCAAAATCGCATCAAATTTATCTACGCCAAACATCCCCAAATTGGACAGGGTGAAAGTACCACTGTTATATTCTTGGGGTTGTAATTGTTTTGCCCTGGCACGTTCTACCAAAGACTTCCAAGTACGCGACAGAGAATATATATCCACTGCGTCTGCATTTTGCAGCACAGGTGTAATTAATCCGCCATCATCCATCGCTACTGCTACGGAAATGTTGATATCAGAATGATAAACAATACCCTGATCTGAGTAGCTAGCATTTAACAATGGGTGTTTTTGCAATGTCACTGCTACAGCTTTCGCCAATAGCGCTGTCATTGTCACACCTTTGGATTTAATTTGTTTATAAAGTTTGTCTAATCCATCGGTGGTAATTGTATAACCGACACGGAAGACGGGCACGGATATGGTAGCTACCATGTTCCGCACTACGGCATTTTGGAAGGTAGTTAGAGGCACGGTTTGACCAGGAACAGCCGCCACCACGGGCGCGGGTGCTGGTGTCCGAGGTGCTGGGGGTGTAACTGGGGCACTGGTTGGTACGGGTGCTGGTGGAGCAACTGGGGCAGGGGCGGGTTGCTTGCCTTTATTAGACAATGCTTCTACATCTTCGGCGACAATGCGTCCGTGGGGGCCACTACCTTGGAGTGTAGTTAAATCAACTTTGAGTTCTTTGGCTAACTTGCGGGCACGGGGTGAAACTACAAGCCTTCCTTCTTTGTGGTTAGACCCGTTTTGAGAAGCTAAGGCAGGTGTGGCCGCTGAGGCTGTGGCGGCAACTGGTTCAGGGGAAGAGGTAGGAGTAGCAGCCGCACCGCCAGAATTGGCAAGAGATTTCGCCTGTTCAATTTCAGCTTCCGTTTCGGCGATGAAGGCGATCGCAGATCCTACCGGGGCAGTTTCACCAGCTTCAACTATGATATGGGCAAGAAAGCCTTCATAAAAGGTTTCTACATCCATATCTGCCTTATCTGACTCTACAACCACCACTGTTTCGCCTTTTTCCACTTTGTCCCCAGGCGATTTCACCCAAGAGACGATTTTGCCTTCCGTCATGGTGGAACTCAGCGCCGGCATAAATACTTCGTGAATGCTCATAGGGTGGTTTGGAAATCAATGGTTTATGGACTTTAACAGTTTTTGTCAGATCGAATTGTATCTTGATGGGAGAGTTTTAGACTGTTTATATTTTAGGTTGGGGATTGGGCAAAACAGTTCCGAGTTTCGAGTTCCGTTAGCGGATAGCTAGGGTTTAGCCCGTGCTGAGTAAAGAAGTAACATTCCCCACTCAGCACTCAGTACTCGGCACTCCTAAAGGGCATTGGTTATTCACTAATGACTAATGACTCTAGGAACCTAAATATGGTTTAGAGGTCTATAATACAGAGCTATCCTCTATGGTTAGCCAATATCTCGATCTTGTTTTAGTCATTGACTTGCAAAAAACACCACGATTTTCTCACAGATTAAATGGGATTGCTATTTAATATTCCTCATAACCACTACTTAAGATACAAGAGCTTCTCACGGATAGAGGATATAGGATGTAGTTCAATCTAGAATTCAAAATTGGTAATAAACCTATTTGAAATTCCTGTTTACTTTTATGTCGGCAAAGCTGAAATTCTTTTTGATTGTGATATTAAGTATCTCTGCTACGGCTGCTGCTGGAATTTATATTATTCAGCACCAGCAATCTGCACCGATTGTTGAGACTAGTGATGAGCAAACCCAGCAGATGGGAGCAATACATCAGTCTCAGGAAGTTGCAGCATTCTCAGAGCGTTCCGATTATCAAACTATACCTTTAGAAAAACTTAACTCATCTCTCCAAGGCAGTAATCCTACTACCCTCGCCCTGAATGCCTTTGAGGATATAGCAGTTGGAGGAACGCAAAAGATAGATGTAGTTTATCCGCAACCAAATCAGGCGTTAGTAACGATTACGCAAATCAAGGGGGGTAATAATTCAGTTGGGACGGTTAAATATCGAGCGGAGATGACAACCTTTGGGCGATCGCTTTTTATTAGCTCACCTCCAGTCTGGCAAATTGTTTGGGCTGGAGT
>CAXUOL010000172.1:0-10503 GCA_964252435.1 uncultured Nostoc sp. | reverse complement strand
TGGCAATGCTGATGGCATGATTAAGAAGTTGATTTCTGTCTTTGCATCCCCAATTTCCCAATATTTTCACGCAGTACAAGAGTATATTCCTGAAGGGACTCACTCAGTATTTTTGATAATTTCTGAACCGAGTTTGGAATTCTTACCGACTTTGGTGCAGCAATACGGCGGCCAGATTACATATAAAAAAACAGCCGAGGAAGCAGCCAAAGGTACACATTTAGCAGAATTTAGCTGGAACCACACTACCTTACTTGCCCGGAGTGTAGATACTGGTATTACATACTTACAAAGTCTCTTTCCTAATGATTGCAGTTTGCAATTAGTAGAGCAGATGTATAATTACTTTGGCGATGAGGTAATGATGCATTTAGAATTTTTTCGGGTGAATGGTGTCGTAGTTCCTGGTGCATTGCAACTTGTGCGCTACACCACAGAAGAACGCCTCAATGAAATTATCCGCTATCACGAAGAACGGGGTGTGAGTATTGCCAATCCTCATACATATATTATTGAAGATGGCGGTAGAAAAGTTATCGATCCTGAGCAGTTAAAATTTAAAGAAATAGTTGATCCTTATGGGTTGATGAACCCCGGTAAAAGCAAGGTTATTCAATTCCAAATTCAAAATTAGCAAACTACAGAAACACATATCAGAATTTTCTCTGTATATTTGTGTAACCTACCTCCAAAAACCTAGTTGTTGGGCGTTTATAATTTGTGGTTTGATTTTAACAGCCGTGGGGATAACCCAAAATCCAACATTCCAATAATCGCCCATGATTGAAATTGACGGTTCCTACGGAGAGGGAGGCGGACAAGTTCTTCGCACTTCCTTAAGTCTAGCCGCCATCACCGGTGAACCCATACGAATTACAGGCATTCGCGCTGGACGCAAAAAGCCAGGATTAGCAGCACAACATTTAACAGCAGTTAGGGCGGCGGCGAGAATTTGTAATGCCCAGTTACGGGGTGATGCTTTGGGTTCAATGCTGCTGGAATTCATCCCAGGTAGTGCCGTGCAAGCTGGAATTTATACCTTTGATGTTAGTAAAGCACAACAAGGTGGTTCTGCGGGTGCGATCGCTCTAGTTTTACAGACAATTCTCTTACCTTTGGCACTAGCATCTGGCAATTCTCTGGTGACACTAAAGGGTGGAACTCATGTAAACTTTAGCCCGACAGCGACATACATTGAGCAAGTTTATCTGCCGATACTGCAACGCATGGGTGTAGAAGCCCAAGTCAAGTTAGGCGCTTGGGGGTGGTATCCCCAAGGTGGGGGAGAGGTAGAGTTACAGGTAGATGGCGGTGGTAAACTCGGTGGGATCAACTTGTTGGAACGGGGCGATTTACAACAGGTGCGGGGACTCGCAGTGGTGACAGAATTGCCTTCCCATATTCCGCAACGGATGGCGAATCGTGCCGAGAATTTGTTACGGTCAGCCCATTTAAAGGTTACTGTACAGACCTTACGAGAAAGAGGTGTGGCACCTGGGGCGGGTATTTTTTTAACTGCTGAGTATCAGAATAGCTTAACTGGCTTTGGTGGGTTTGGGCGTTTGCGATTGTCGGCGGAAACAGTTGCAGAGATTGCTTGTCAACAACTGCTTGAGTTTCATTACACCGGCGCACCAGTGGATGAACACTTAGCAGATCAGTTATTATTGCCAGCTGCTTTAGCTTCACAAGAAAGTCAGTATCGAGTGGCTGAAGTGAGTAGGCATTTGACGACAAATGCAGCAGTTATTGAACAGTTTGGGCTGGCGCAAATAACAGTAGATGAAGCTGATAAAATAGTGTGGGTAAAGAGTTTGAATAGATGAACAAGTGCTATTACTTTAGTAGTGCTATATGGTAGAGTCTTATAAAGAACTATTCTGTAAATTTAAACCAATCTTGTGATACCTTCAAATATAAGCTGTAAGTTTTAGCAGACAACTTTGATAAAGATTTAAACCTACTTTCAAAGATTCGAGTCATAAAGCAACTTATGTCATTGCAACCTGATCAAGCTATTGAAGTGTTTTATTCTTATGCTCATGAAGATGAAAAACTTCGCAATGAATTAGAAAAGCACCTCACTCTTTTAGAACGGCAAGGAGTGATTACAGGATGGCACGATCGCAAAATTGGAGCAGGAAAAGAATGGCAGAATGAGATCGATACCCACTTAGATTCATCTCAGATAATTTTGCTGCTCATAAGTGCAAATTTTATCCATTCAAAGTATTGTTGGGATGTTGAGGTGAGACGGGCAATGGAACGGCATGAAGCCAAAGAAGCCAGAGTTATCCCTATAATTCTTGACTCTGTTGATTGGGAGAGCGCACCGTTTGGAAGGCTTCAAGCACTGCCCAAAAACGGTAAAGCTGTTAAGAAGTGGGGAAATCGTAGTGATGCATTTTTAAGTGTTGCTGAAGGTATCCGGTTAGTTGCAAAAGAATTGGCAGTAAGTTCATAGAAATTCACTGTTGAAAATTGATAATTAGGACTGAGTAAATTATCATAAATTTAAATAAAAAATGCTATTTAAAGAAAACAATAATTATTTCATATTAATGGGTGCTAAGGTCAATGCCTGCTGCTACTAAAGTTGTCAGAATTGTTTATTGCTGCTCTGACTCTGCTCAAGATCAAGAAATGCGGCAAAAACTCGATGATCACCTCAGTCCTTTGAAGTGGGAGGGCGTAAGTACTACCTGGGATAGAACAATGATCAGCCCAGGAAAGGATTGGAAAAGTGAGATTGATACAAATTTAAAGAAGGCTGATATAATTTTATTGCTAATTAGTTCAGAATTTATTGCTTCAAATTACCACTGGAATGTTTTGGCGAAACAAGCTATGGAACAGCATAGGGCTAAAACATCTCGTGTTATTACTATTCTGCTTAGTCCAGTCGATAATCATTGGAAGGACAGATTCCGCAATGTCAAAGTTTTACCCAAAGGTGGAAGACCCATAACTGAATGGAGACCCTATAATAAAGCTTTTGCAAATATTGCTACAGGTATTCGAGAAGTAGCTGAGGAACTTACTGATTCTACATTCTTTATTAAAAAAGTTCTGCGTTCGCTTTGGGCAATCGTAATAGATGTTGCAAAGTTTGTCCTAAAAGCTTTTATATCTCTGGGAACGGTAATCTTTTCTTACTTGTTTAGACCATCCAGGTATCGTCGCCGGAATAGAGTCAGCAATATCCCTGTGAGACTAGTTATTTTCTTTGTAGTAGGTGGTACATTTATAAGCTTCATTTATCAAAAGCTTAATATATTAGAGATTCCTTTATTAGCATCTAAACCAACTGTAAACTCAACAAAATCAGTAAATCCTACTGGCTGGATATGGATAGGTATGGTTAATAAAACCTCAGGTAGTTTATCTGTTGGACAAAAACTAGTTCTTCAACCATCAAATCCTAAACAATTTCCTAGTATTGAGCCTCCTGTCATTCCATCACCAGGAACAATCGTAACTGTTAAACATGAAGTCAATCTAATAAAGGAAAAATCTTTATATGGAAAAACAATCGTTAAATTTAAAAAAGGAGAAAAGCTAGTTATCTTAAAAGTAGAGCCTTTCTCAAAGGTTGCAAAAAATTCGCCTTACATTAAATTGAAAGCGCAAGTTCGTAAATGTAACTCAACTTGCAATAAATAGTACTAAGATAGGCTAAATATATTTCAGCACTAATACTTTGCCTCTATTCCCGATGACAAAATTACGCGTGGGTGTATAGCAACATAGGAAATGCCTCATTTCTAATAGCTGAAATGAGGCAAAGGAGCTTTTATAAGTAAAGACAGAAAACTTTTGATACTTTATCTAGGTGCATTTGCAATCAATCCCGTAAAGCCAGATTTGTTGTAAGAATAAGCAAATGACAAATTTACAAGGTGATTGCAAGTAGCGTTAAAACTGAGTTTAGTTGTTCCTGATACTTACTATTTACTTAAATATCGAACATAGCCTTTGAATTTACCTCTGCTAAAGGCATATATTTAGGTTAAGTCAGTTTGCGATCGCAAATACAAGAGATTGGGAATTGGGCATGGGGCATGGGGCACTAAACACAGAGATATTTTTTGTTGGCTGTGGTTATGCCCAATCGGGTATAGGACTCTTGCATCTAGTAAATTATGCTTATTGTACCGCGATGCGTAAGCGCAAGGTACAAAGAGTCCAAGTTTTAAAGCCCACTTCAGCTACGCTCAGTGCATCGCCTAAATTTATTTATGGGGATTGTAATGCGTGAATTTTGAATTTTAAATTTTGAATTCCCCGTTCGCGTAGCGTCTCCAAGAGTTGGGGTTGACTGCTTCCCTTTAAGATTGAAAGAAAAAGGATTAAACCATGCAATTAGAAGATTACTTCAACTTTCTTGCACCTGATGATATTCGTATCAAAGGTTCGCGCATAGGGATTGAAACAATCCTTTATGAATATATTTATCGTTCTCGAACTCCAGAAGAAATTGCTCAAACTTACATATCTCTAAATTTAGAACAAGTATATGCGACGATTCTTTACTACTTGCACAATAAAGAAGCTGTGAATAAATATATTGCAGATTGGTTAGAGTGGGGACATCAACAACGCAAAGCACAAGCATTAAATCCACCTCCAGGTATTGTTCGTTTACGGAAAATAAAACAAGAAAAAGAAGCAATGAAACAGAGGAATGGCGCTTAAATATCTGATAGATGAGAATGTTGACCCAGTGTATACTAATCAACTGCGGCGACTTCGACCTGATTTAGTAGTTTGGGGTGTAGGAGAACCTAACACACCAAAGAAAGGAACTTTAGACCCAGAAATTCTTTGTTGGTGCGAAGAACATAATTTTGTACTGGTAACAAACAATCGTAAATCTATGCCTGTGCATTTAACTGACCATATCACTGAGGATCGTCATATGTCTGGTATTTTTATACTTAACCCAAACTTAAGCATGGGTAAAAATCTTGAGGAGTTAATTTTGCTGGCTGAATATTCTTTTGACAACGAATATCAAGACCAGATTATTCATGTACCAATTAATTAAAAGTTTTAGGTTCTTGCGTTGGTTTTATGGTACTAGATTAAAGCTTTTCCCTAAAAGCGATCGCTAGCAACACAAAGATGAAGGACAAGTCAATATACGAGTGCAGTACTCACACTTGCCTATAATCATCCACTGACCAATTTACAAGGCAACTACAAGTAACGTTGAGACGAATTTCAGTCTTTCCTGATACTTGCTATTTACTTAAATATAACTACGCAGTATTGAAATAGCTGTTAGAAAACATGGTAAGAAATTTATTAGTGACACATATAGAATTGGAACAAAACCGTGATTGATGAGCAAGAAATAGAAAAACTGTGGCAAGCTTTCAAGGTATTAGACGTAGACGGTAACGGAGCGATCTCAACTGAGGAATTGGGTGAGGTAATGCGATCGCTAGGGCAAAATCCCACGGAAGCGGGGCTGCGTGACTTGATTAAGGAGATTGACGTTGACTTGTCAGGCACTATCGACTTTAAAGAATTTAAAACGCTGATGATCGCGAAAGTAGGCGATCGCCAAAGTCGCCTGAAGTTAGCCTTCAGTGCCTTTGATGAAGATGGTAGCGGTGAAATTACTGCCGTTGAGTTGCGGACAGTGATGACTCAGTTTGGGCTGACAGACGCTGAATTGAATGAGATGTTACGGGAAGTAGATCATGATGGCGATGGCTCAATTGACTTTGAGGAATTCTGTCAGCTAGTACCGGAGGAGTCAGAAAGCAAAACTGGTTATCAAGACTCACCGATTTTTCTTAACAGTTCGCTCAAGATAGTTGCTACTTCCAATGAGGCCGCAGCAGCCAGCACCCAGCCGATACAAGAAGCAACGACTCCAGAGTTAGCACAGCTAAGAGAACAGTTAGTACAACACCCAAACTCACCGAATCAGAAAAAAAGCGGTACATCCCCCTTGCAAATGCAGATTGGTCTGTTTCGTTTGATTCAAGGAGCAGCCTACCGCAGTTTCCGTGAGAGTTTCTCCGCAAATCACGAAACTCACTTGCGGGTGAAAAACTTGCCATATAGAATTACTGATTTTGTGGAGTTTGTCAAACAAGCGATCGCACTTTACAAAGCATTAGGTATAGTATCCGAAGATTGCTACCCCGTCCTGGATGCAGTAGTTAAATCGGTTGCCGAGGAATATGCCCGATTACAGGAGCGGATCAAAAACTGGCAAACAGTGGCAAAGACACCAGAAATGTTGGCAGAACAGCAAGCGATTTTAGAGGCGCGGAGTAAATTTGCCAATGTCAAAGAAAAGTTTGCTGCCGGAGTCGAGTTTGCAATTACGATCAAAAAGAAAAGTCTCAGCTTGGGTGACATTGTAGAAGGTGTGCTGGCAATTAACGAACTTAATCGTCTTAGGGGAATAGAACTGAACGAAGAAATGGCTCCACCACCAACTAAATCTGCGGGAAATCCAAAAGACTATTTGAACAAGTGGAACCGCGTCATTCTCTCCCAAGCAACTGAGGAAATAGATGGTGCAATCATGCCAGTAGCATACTGGTATGATGACTTTATGCCGAAGTTGTTGGCAGCGTTTAGTGTTTCTAGCACAGCAGATATCCAAAGTAACACCGTACCCGACCAAGCGGCTTTGGATGAGTGGTATCAGTGTACAAAAAACTCAGGAGAATTTAACCGCTACGGCGCAGATGTTGCCGAAAATTTTCCCCATTGCACTCCCAAACAGAAACTCATACTCAAACAAGCATGGCGGTTAACCCATCACTACCTGAATGGAGTGCAGAAACGCCGCGAACGCCTAGAATTTGGGCGAGAATCAGGGGCGCTATCGCAGTATGTAGCATTCATTGATGTCTATCTAAATCGGACTGAGGTGAAGGATTCCCAAATGCGAGTCAGCTTCCCCTACTATATTGGCCCGGCAGTGTGGCGCTTCTTCCACACCACAGCTGAGATTGTGTGTACTAAGACACCAGAACAGCAAAAAGCCGCAGTAGCAATCTTCAAAGATTTCTTCCAACTATTTGCCACAATGTACCCCTGTCCTTACTGCCGCCACCACCTGAATATGTACGTTGTCCAAAATAAGGAAGTGGATATGTATCCTGTAGAATACCTGGTGCTTGGGCGCGATCTCAACCTAACTGACTTTGAGGTATCATTGGAGGCGAAATTATCCACCGTAGTAGATGGTTCCTCCCTGCGGTTATTTTTCTGGAAACTGCATAACACCGTTTCTTCTTCCATTGCGCGATCGGAAGAATGGTATCACAAGGATGAGAAAGCGTTCTACACCACCCGCTTTTGGCCCAGCCTTGACTCTGAATTAGCAAGAGCCAATGCACTCAAATACACCAGCATAGAAACTGCTCGGATTTACAACATCTATGGAATTCTCAAGCCATTGGCACGGCTGACAGGGGTAAAAACAGAATTGCCAAAGCTGTTGGAGAAGGGCGATGCGAATAATCTTAAGGAAGCGTGTATAGTTGCACAGAACCACATCAAGGATTTAGAGGAAGCTGTCATTAGCGGACAGTTTCTGCAAGAAACATACTACTTTGAACCTAGCCTTGTGGATAAACCTCCACTCTTCACCCCTGAAGAAGAAGAGTTTGCCCGAACCAGTATGTTTACAGAAACGATTTAAATACTTATTGGACTTACGCACTGTACAAATTAATCATGGTATGTATTCACGAAAAATAGGTCGTTTCAGGCCTTTATTAATTGGTCTTTGACGATCGGTAAATCCGCGCTGTAGGGGCACAGCATTGCTCATTGGTGTCAACTTAACGCTAAACCCGCTTGGTGAAAACGTTTTGCCCTCACCCCCAGCCCCTCTCCCCAAGAGAGCTACAGTGTACACACAAGTCCTTTTCACCCCCTCTAACTCCCCCTTGCAAAGGGGGAGAACCGGATATTTCCCCCCTTTGCAAGGGGGGATTAAGGGGGGTAAATCTAGGGTTTGGGCTTCATTACCAAGATGTGTGTACACCGTAGCTCCCCTATGTCTTGGGGAGCTAAACATTCAATTCCTCTTTTCCCTTGGGAGAAGGGGTTAGGGGATGAGGGCGTGAGGGATTTGCAAAACGCCTGTCCGATATAGTTTTCGGCTTAAGTTGACACCAATGAGCATTGCTGTGCCCCTACGACAGATGTGGTTTTTCAAGCCCTTCATACTTTGTATTTTGCGTCAATGCGTAAGTCCTAACTTAGGAATGCTTTAATTCCCCTCCTTCAAAGTTTCGTCGGCAGGGGAATTTTAGCGCGACCCATTAAAACCCGTCTGCTTGACCTACAGCGTGTCAAACACTTGTAGCTAGCGATCGCCCTTGCAACATTATGGATTGTCTAATGAGAATCGCCCTTGGTAGCTTGAAATATCGATGATATAAAGGAGACAATAAAAATAGCCAAAGTAGAAACTTGCCCCGAAAAGGCAATTTCAATGCTTTGAAAAGTCACAGCAGAGTTGGCATCTCACGCTGTATATGCCTTTGAATATCCTCTAAAATGAATGTTTAGAAGCGTAAAAGTCTAATTTATAGAGGATTTTTCCTAACAGACAATCACCGATGTAGCCTGTAACCAACACATGACCAATCGAGAGGAATTAATGAAAAACGAGTCAACGTTAGCAAGCAACGCCGACGTAAATTTCCTTTTCGGTGGGGGTGAAATGGGTACTAGGATGCGAGAACAGGATTGGTCAAAAACGTCACTTGGCCCAACAGAGCACTGGCCACAGAGTTTGAAGACTGCCGTGCGAATTATGTTAACTTCCCGTCAACCTATGTTTGTTTGGTGGGGCGAGGAACTGATTAACCTTTACAATGACGCTTACAAGGCGATTATTGGCGGCAAACATCCAGAAGCACTTGGGCAGCCAGCTTCATACGTGTGGCGGGAAATTTGGGATCAGGTTGGGCCTCGCGCCGAATCAGCGATGCTAAAGAATGAGGGTACTTACGACGAAGCGCTGCTGCTAATTATGGAGCGCAACGGTTACCCAGAAGAAACTTATTATACTTTTTCATATAGCCCGGTTCCTAATGACCAGGGCGACACAGGTGGGATCATCTGCGCCAACACAGACGACACACAGCGGATTATCAGCGAGCGTCAGTTGGCACTTTTGCGCGAACTAGCGGCGAGGACAGCAGACGCGCGGACATTTGATGAAGCCTGTACGCTAAGTGCGAGTTGTCTGGAGAGCAACCCTTACGATCTCCCTTTCGCAATGATTTATCTGGTCGATCCAGATAAGCAGGAAGTTTTTCTGGCTGGAACGTGCCGTATTGGGCAAAATCACGTAGCAGTTCCAGAAACAGTGGCTCTCAATGCTGATGGAGTTTGGCCCTTTGCGGAAGTGCTCAAAACGCATCGGCCAAAATTAATTTCTGATTTGGAAGTGTCTTTTAGTAGTCTACCCTGTGGCGTTTGGCAGCGATCGCCCCATCAAGCGATCGCAGTACCCATTGCCCCATCCGGGCAAACCGGAAAAGCTGGTATATTAATTGTCGGTTTGAACCCCTTCAGGCTATTCGATGACAATTATCAAGGATTCATTGATTTAGTTGCGGCTCAAATTGCAGCCAGCATCGCTAACGCCCAAGCTTACGAGGAAGAACGCAAACGCGCTGAAGCCTTGGCAGAAATCGATCGCGCCAAAACCGTCTTTTTCAGCAACGTCAGCCACGAGTTCCGTACCCCACTTACTCTGATGTTGGGGCCATTAGAGGACACCTTAACCACTTGTGCTACTCTGCTTCCAGCCAAAGAACGAGAGCAGCTAGAAATGGTACAACGCAACGGACTTCGGCTGCTGAAACTGGTCAACAGCTTACTAGATTTTTCACGCATTGAAGCCGGAAGGGTTCAAGCCTCTTATGAACCCACCAACCTTGCCACCTTCACCGCAGAACTAGCTAGTGTATTTCGTTCAGCAGTAGAACGCGCAGGGATGCAGTTATCAGTTGATTGTCCTTCCCTACCAGCATCAGTGTATGTAGATCGGGAGATGTGGGAAAAGATTGTTCTTAACCTGCTCTCGAATGCCTTCAAGTTCACGATGGCTGGAGAAATTGCGGTCAGTTTGCAGTGGTCAAATGACTATATTGAGTTTGCAGTCAAAGACACAGGCATCGGTATCCCAGCCGCAGAAATCCCCCACCTTTTTGAACGATTCCACCGCGTCAAAGGGGCGCAAGGACGAACTTTTGAAGGGTCAGGAATTGGATTGTCACTGGTGCAAGAATTGGTGCAAATGCATGGTGGAACAGTTGATGTTACCAGTCTTCTCGGAGCAGGCAGTTGCTTTACTGTGTCAATTCCAACAGGATATGCTCATTTGCCTCCAGAGCGGATTAGTGCCCCGCGAACTTTAGCTTCAACCGCATTAGGTGCAACACCTTATCTAGAAGAAGCCCTGCGGTGGCTACCGGAAGATGCAGGGGAGCAGGGGAGCAAGGGGGC
>CAXUOL010000171.1:0-10513 GCA_964252435.1 uncultured Nostoc sp. | reverse complement strand
ATGGGAAAACCAAGATAACCAGTATTACCCAACATTGCAGCTAATATCAAGCTAGCCTGAGTTGATGGCTTGGGGACGGTATTTTTAAAATAGGCTTGTCCTTTAATGGCTAACCAAGCTAAAAATCCTCCTAGTAAAATGGCTAGGTAAGCGATGTCTACGACGGGCTGCGCCTACGCAGGTGCAATCCAAATTTGCCCCGACAAGCTAGATTGACGCAAAAACGATACTATGCTTATGGGTACTCCCACCCAAAAAAGAAACCGTCCCAAACGTGTAGGAACTGTTACAGGTAGTTTGCGTCCCAGAATAAAACCTATCAGGACTAATCCTCCCAGCTTGACGTATAGTTCTAAAAGGTTTGTCAAGGTTGCGCCTAAGAACCACAGATGTAAAATGCTACCTGTTACGTTTACTTTTGTCCAGTGCAAAATCTGTTATGGTTGTCCCACAAAAACAGGAGTTTACCCTTGAATAAGGCAGGGTTTTCTGGAAAACCGCAAAACTCATCGAATGATCTTGGTGATGATATTCCAGTGGCTGTACGCGATACCCCTGTTGCAGCACCTAAAATTTGGTTGCAACCCCGAATTATCTTTATTGGGGGATTTACGGGATTTGTCTTGTTTGCTTTAATTAGCGGTTTTTTGTTTTTCGTTACTGCACCCAAAAAAACCGCAGATTCTCAACTTTTACCAGCTACTTCTACAACTCCAAATCCAACAGCATCTAATAATTCCAGCGATACTGTGTTAGGGCATTTTCCATACCCAGAAGCCCCTGAATCAGAACTAGTAACCATCTCCGCAAATAGGGGCATTAGAATGCGAAAAGCTGCTGCCCAAAAGTTTGAGGAGATGGTAGCAGCAGCCCGGAGTTCAGGTGTAATTTTAGTACCAATTTCTGGCTTTCGTTCAGTCAAAGACCAAGAGCAGTTGTTTTTTCGTGTCGGTGCCCAGCGAAATCAAACGCCAGCAGAACGAGCTGCCCTCAGCGCTCCTCCTGGTCATAGCGAACATCACACAGGTTATGCTGTGGATCTTGGAGACGGAGCAGTACCAGCAACTAATCTTCAAACTAACTTTGACAAGACCAAGGCTTATCAGTGGCTGCAAGCAAATGCAGCGCGTTTCAGCTTTGAAATGTCATTTCCTAAAGATAATGTTCAAGGTGTAAGTTATGAGCCTTGGCACTGGCGTTTTGTAGGCGATCGCAATAGTTTAGAAATGTTTTACAAAGCCAGAAACTTAAAACCCGCTAAGATATCGCCATAAAAGACAATTACTAGACTGACCGTTTGAGATGCTGATTCCTGAGCAATGGAAATGCTTGCGGGAGTTGGTAGCCGTTTAAATATGTGCTATCTTGACTTTGATCTCAGATGCCGAAATTTTCACTAATTGAAGGCGTTGAGCACTTTCGTGTTTTCAAGGTGGCGAACTGCCCAGTCATACAGGGCGGCTAGGTTTACTACTACCTTGTCTGCTCATTACCTCGGATGCCCAAGGGCGTTAAATATTTAACAAAGCATTATTGACTATTTTAGAATTATCGGATAACTTAATTTTATCAGATGTTTCGAGTTGTAAAGGTAAAACATGTAAGACTTCTGATAAATAAGACTTGACTAAGCAGTTGAAGTCTAAGTTTTATCTTGAGTCTGTTAGCCTCCTCTGATGCCGTAAGGTTTTGATCTATTTGGAATATTCAGAAAATTAGTTACTAGGAGGGTTACTGAAGTGATAGCCTCTGTTGATTTTCTTGCGTCTCAAGATGCAAGAAGTGTAGAACCTTGCGTGGAGTTAAATTTTCCTGTTCAAGGTAAATATCTTCCTGCTGATCATGGCTATGCAATCTATGCTGCATTTGTTCATCTGATTCCAGAAATACGTCAGCAAAATATGCTCAGTATCCTGACAGTACCTGGTTTTGGCGATGGACAAGGCAAAATTCTTTTAACTGAACAATCTCATTTAAAAATTCGTCTGCCAGTCTCTAAAATCCCTCTTGTTTATCAACTAGCAGGTAAGCAAATTTGTATTGGTAGTCATCAGATTCAAATTGGTATTCCGAAAATTTCCATAATTCAACCATCAAATAGGCTAAAAGCAAGAATTGTCACAATCAAAGGCTATATGGAACCAGAGCCGTTTTTATCCTCTGCACAACGCCAACTTAATAAATTAGGTATTTCGGGAAAAATCTCTATCCCAGTCGATAGCAATAGCAACCCCAGTCGTAAGACCATCAAAATTCAGCGTTACAGCATAGTTGGTTTCAGCGTTGAAGTTTCAGATTTGAGTGAAGAAGATTCCCTGATTTTGCAGCAGTGGGGATTGGGTGGAAAACGTCACATGGGCTGTGGAATCTTCATACCTTGCGAGGGAGCGAGAAGTGTTTAATACACTATTGGCAAAATCTCTACCTAAATATAATACTGAAGAAATTAAGGTACGCGGATGTGCAAAATATACCGGTCACATTAGCTGTGTAATGCAAGCAGCAGATATTTTAGGAGATAATTTAGGGCTGGTAATTCTCAAACAACTAGGGTTAGAGAGTGTTGACGTAAACTATTTTATTAACACAGTTAGATTGGGTGCTTATCTGCACGATTGGGGGAAAGCCAACCAGCACTTTCAAGAAATGGTTTACCTGAATTCTCAAGATGAAAAATTTCTTGCTTACAAACCAAAGTTACGAGAAAAATGGAAGTTACACGGCCAAAAGCAAATGCTTCGTCATGAAGTCATAAGCGGCATTTTAGCACTCCAAGTTCCCAGCTTTCGGAAATGGCTAGAACAGTGTCCAAATGCAGACTTGACGATTGCAGTCTGGGCAGCAATGGGACATCATCTCAAAATAGGGTTAGATAAAAACAATCAACCCGCAGGAATCATAGCCGAAATTCCCTCTAATAGGGGTGCTGAATTAAGAATCTATACTCATCATCACGATTTTCAAGTCGTGCTGGATATGGGTAGAAAATCTCTCGGTTTACCAGATAATCTCCCTGAATCACCCCAGGAAATTTGGTCTAAGTGTGAACTACAACAAGCTTTGATATCTCTGCGTGATGAATTTATTCAGTTTGAATCACAGTTAAATTGGCAGCAGCAAAAGTTTATTGCAGCAGTAAAAGCAACAGTAATTGCGGCTGACTTAGCAGGTTCGGCATTACCTTTGGTTGAAGAGGATTTCAAAGGATGGATGCAGAAAGTACTATCCTTAAATCTATCAAAGTCTGAAATTCAAGAACTGGTTAATCAAGGTCTTAACGGAAATTCCCTAAGACCATTTCAAGAGGACATTGCTAAAACTAATACTAGGGTTACGTTAGTAAAAGCTGGTTGTGGAACTGGAAAAACTGTTGGTGCTTATGCTTGGGCAGAAAAGTGGGCAGTAAATCGTAAGCTGTTCTTCTGTTACCCAACTACAGGAACAGCTTCTCAAGGCTATATTGACTATGCTGATGGCACAGAAATAGAAGCAACTTTGATGCACTCCCGCGCAGATTTGGATCGGGAATTATTGTTCTCTGGTGATTCAGATGATTCTGAGAGTATAGATGCTAGGTTAACAGCTTTTCAGGCATGGCGGAAGAAACTAATTGTTTGCACAGTTGATTCTGTACTAGGCTTGATTCAAAACAATCGTAAACCATTATATTCTTGGCCAGCGATCGCTCAGTCTGCTTTTGTATTTGATGAAGTTCATGCCTACGATCAACGACTCTTTGGCGCATTGTTACAATTTTTGAGAACATTTCGAGGTGCGCCTATTCTACTGATGAGTGCTAGCTTTACTCCGCAACAACTTGAGGCTATTTATCAGTTAATGGCAGAACTGGGTGAAGATATTGATCAACCCATTGAGGGGCCAAAAGAGTTAGAAGAATTAGAGCGATATCAATTTCAAGTAATTAAAGAAGTAGACGAACCTGAAGAATTATCCCAAGTGTGGCTATCTGTAATCGAAGCTCTAAAAAACCGACAGAAGGTTTTGTGGGTGACAAACTCTGTACAAACTTGCATCGATTTGTATCGTTTAGCTCAAACCAAGCTTAGTGAGCATTTATCAGATAGAACAATCGCACCACTAATTTACCATAGTCGTTTCCGTTATTGCGATCGCCTCAAAAAACACGAAGCCGTAATCAATGCTTTTCGGTCAGATAGCCCAGTTTTAGCTATTACCACTCAAGTTTGTGAAATGTCACTCGATCTCAGTGCTGACTTATTAGTTTCAGCAATGGCTCCGGCTGCGGCTTTGATTCAGCGCTTGGGACGGCTTAACCGTCGCATGACTAAAACAGAACAAGGAACCCGCCTAGCGATTTTTTATCCTTGGAAGAATCAAAATCCTTACGACAAGGATACGGAACTTTTAACTGGAAAACAGCTACTTGAACAGCTTTCTGGAAAAATTGCCATTTCTCAACGTGATTTATCTGAGGTAGCTGCACAACTAGGTTACAAAATACCAGAAATCGTCAAATCAAGCTGGTTAGAAGGTGATTGGTGTAGCTATCCTGATTTTCTGCGAGAAGGTGGTTCTACCATTACCGTTTTGCTTCAACAAGATTTAGCAGATATCGATGAGGCTGCTAACAACAGAAAAGATAAATTATTTATCAAAGAAGCTCAAAGATGGTCAGTACCAATTCATATTCCTAATAATCGTGAGAAATTATCACAGTGGAAACGGATCAGGTTTTATCTTGTAGCTCCATTTGAGGATATCTATTACAGCGAAGAGACAGGGGCTGAACCATGCAAATAGAGTTTGATTTGGGTGATCCTAGTTTAACATTGCTGCATCGTGCTGGATTAGCTGGGTTGTGGATGACATTGAACCAACTGAAAACAGAAAAAGTTACGCCGCCGTTCGGGTTAGATTGGCAGCTTACGCATCGACAAGTAACGTTGAATTGGGAAAATAATGATCGCAAAGTGCTGGAATGGTTACTGAAAGAGTCTTTTCAAATTGACAACGGCATGATTTCTCTGAGAGGTCTAGATTCAAAAACCATGCGTCAGGATTCTCAGGCGATCGTTCATCAAGGAATTTTAGGCACTTTTTTACAACACAATAGTACACATAAATCGGCTGGAACTCAAACTATATCTTTGCAATTGGAAGAAGATAAACCAGAAATTGTTGTCACCTACAAAGCACTGCAAAGTTATGCTTATCAAGATTTTGCTAGTAATCTTTGTGACAATAAAGGTGTGTTTTTGTTGAAAAAACCAATTAGTGTAGCAGGTTGGCTTAATCCTGGTGCTGTAGTGCGTCATGTTGCTTTCAGTTCTGACACCAGTTTTGAGGAACCCGCAGAACAAGCATTAATTCTATTGTTTGCACCTATAGCCTGTTACTATTACATACTCAGATCCAAATTGCGGGATAAACGCGCTCAATATGCACTAGTCATCCCAGAAGTTACTAATTTAAAAGAATACGCCAAGTATCGACAAAATCAACATTTAAGAAACGCTAGTTATAAAGATTTCCATGCTTCAGGATTGGGTGATGCTGGATTGCGGTTTTTAACTGATAGGACTACTACAGAAATTGCCAACACTTTCAAAGTACCACGTTGCCAAGTGTTAACCTTGGGAACGGTAGCATGGTCTACCCAACAAAAAACTCGCACTGATTTATATGTAGTAGAAGCAAATGCTCAAGTTTGTCATAATTATCGAGTTTGTGATGATTTTCTAGGAGATAGAACAATTGAAGGTAAAAATGGTGGTTTTGTTTCTAGTAATTTTGCCAGAGAACTTATTGCCGAAAATCTTGCTAAGTCTAAGCCTTGGTATGATGGCATTTCTGAAAACGTCAATAGCAATGAATTATTCCAAAAACTAGCTTATGAAAGAGGAGGATTATATCAAGTGATTCAAAGAATTGAGTCGAATGAGCGAGATAAATTGTTTATCCAAGCTTGTCATGAAGCAATTAAGTTTACTTATGGACAAATTTCTGAGCAAGCCAAAAAACGAGGGGAATTCCCAAACTTTGATCGTGAAAATATTCGCATCAGAACAGGCTTAGGTCGTTGTAAGACCTTCCATACTTTTAGGGAATTTATTACAGATTTTTGGTCAAGAGCCGGTCGAATTCCGACACTGCAAAATCATTGGGAAGATTTGATGGAATTGGTTATGGATGAGAAACAATGGAAAAAAGCTAGAGATTTAGCTTTACTTGCCTTAGCCAGTTATAAGGGAAAAGGGGTAACTGACTCGGATAATGATGCAGAAAATGGAATTGATGAAGATGATTTCTTAATTCCTGAAATTGATTAATATTTGGTAGTAAAATTTTAACTTTAGATGCTGTTACTTAGATATTGCACCTGCCTAACCTACCGCCAGAGAATAAATTCTCTGGCTAATAGCCCAAGTCCACTTAAGTGGACTAACATCTATGCTCTTAATAGGGTTTAGTCCTCTTCAGAGGACTTTCGCTATTAGCCATAGGTTTCTAACCTATGGTGGTTTTTGGGACTGGTGCAAGATATAAGGTTAGGTATTAAGCACTGTTAATTCATCAATTATTTAGGAAACTCAATATGACTTTTCACTTATTTGGTAATATCCTAACTGGATATGGCACTGCTGCTAATAATCGCGGAGAAAATGAAGGCAATATTACAACCTTACAAAAACTGCTTTGGAAGGGTGAAGTTCACACAACAGTTTCATCGGAAGCAATTCGTTGGGCGCTGCGTTATTATTGGCAAACGGTTGGCAATGATTATGAAGTAAATCGTCGTTGGGATGATGAGATAAATGATAATACTTGGCAAAATGCTAATTTTGATGATACAGCTTTCATTGATGATGATGTTCTTGGTTTCATGAAGGCAGAGGGTGCTAAATTGGAAGCATCTGATGAACCAAAGCAAAAAGGCAAAAAAGCACCCAAGGGTACTACAACTGCCAAAAGAGGCGTTTTAGAAGTAACTCGTGCAGTTTCAACAACACCTTACAGTGGTGATCTAACTTTTAATGCAGCCAGTGGGAAAAAGGGGCGAACATCTCTTTACGGTACAGAGGTTCATGCAACTCGTTATCAATATGGTTTTGCTCTGACACCCGATCGCCTGAAAGATAAATCCCGGATTATCCCAGTTTTAGATGGTTTAGCTTCTTTGGGAGAAGTTGCTGGAAATCACTCGCGTTTTTTGTATGACTTTTCACCAGATAGTCTGGTGCTACGCTGGACACACGACTTTGCACCGAGAATTCTTTACAGCTTTGAAGAAGGTGATGAGGGTCAAATCACGGCTGATGAATTAATTCGTCGAGTAGAATCACAAGATATTAATCCTCAAGAACTATGGGTGGCGGGAGCGATCGCCAGCACCTCTGATGGTAAAAAATTAGCACAGTTGGGTGTTAATGTCTTGACAGGAATCAAACTTGTTGTAGAAACTCTCAAGCAGAGAATTGCCAGAGATTTACAGTTACCAGTAGTGGAGTTGAGAAAATGATTGCCCTCCAAGTAGAAGTTCCCATTGCTTGCTTTCGGCAATCCCGTGCCAGAGAATATGCTGAAACTTATTTAGTACCACCACCTTCAACAGTTTATGGAATGTTGCTCTCAATTGTGGGAGAAATGAATCGTTATAAACATTGTGGAACTAGGTTAGCGATCGCCCTTCTCACTCAACCACAAAAATCAACTGTTATCCGCACATTCCGCCGATTTAAGAAGAAAGATATTCACGACTCCAGCAACGCCAGACCAGATTATCAAGAACTGCTGACTGATATTAGATTTATTACTTGGGTTGATTCTGAGTCAGATAATTCGCAGCCAACTCTACCAGAACGCTTACAGATGGTATTTGCTAACCCTGCTTCTATCAATCGTTTTGGCGGTCTTTGTTTAGGAGAAAGTCGAGATTTGATTAATGCTGTTACCTTGTTACCCAAAAACTATCAAGGTCAATCGTTGCAATGGCTAGTACAAGATGAAAATGGGTTGTTGACTTTACCCTATTGGGTGGATCATGTTGGTTCAAAGGATACTCGGTGGCAAAGATATCTAATACTTGAACCGTCTGAATTATTTCATCCTCCTGAAACTGCTTGGACATTAATTCAAGCAACTTAGAAAAAATGGACACAACATATTTCAATAAGTCGTTATCAAATAGACATCTCCAAAAATGACGTAGGGACAATTCATGAATTGTCCCTACCAAGGATTTCGGGCAACGCATAACTAATTTCTGGAGATGTCTAATGAGCGATGTCTACGCCTAAACTAAAAATAAGTATCTTTTACCATGCAACACTTATGCTTCAGTCTTCTCATCAACGCCTAACCCTAGAAGAATTTCTCGCACTCCCCGAAGGAGATATTACATACGAGTTTGTTAACGGTGAAGCTGTACCCAAATATAAAGATGATGAAATGTCACCAAAATTTTTTCATGGATCGACTACTGGTGCTTTATTTATACTATTGTCTGCGTGGGCGCAAGAAAATGGTCGGGTTGTGATTGAATGGGCAATCAAACTGACACGAAATCAACAAGATTGGATGCCCGTACCAGATTTAACTTATATTTCATATCATCGTCTTCCTGCTGACTGGCTATTAGATGAAGCTTGTCCTGTTGCACCAGAATTAGTGATTGAAATTATTTCACCTGGTCAAACTTTTGGCGAAATTGCAGAAATTGCGACCGATTATCTCAAAGCTGGTGTTTCTCGTATTTGGGTGGTTGATACAAAAGCTAGAACTGTAACTGTATTTGCGCCATCTTCCTTACCGATTACTTATCGAGACCATCAAGTAATTACTGATGATTTACTACCAGAATTAGAAATTACCCCTAACGCAATCTTTCAACGAGCTGGGTTAATTCCCTAAAATTCCATTTCCTCTGATGTCGTAAGGCGTTTAACTAATACAAAAAAACCTTACAGACACATATGCAAATTCTCGAACATCTGGAAATTCCCTCTAAAATCGAAACCATCCGCGTTTCTGCCCTCCATGCTCTGGCTTACTGTCCGCGCCTGTTCTACCTTGAAGAAGTTGAAGAACTTTATACCCAAAATGCAGCCGTGTTTGCCGGACGCAGACTGCATACTGAAATAGAAAAACAGGAAGACGAAGAGTGGGAGGAGCTATTTCTCGAAAGTGAAGAATTAGGTTTACGCGGTCGCCTTGATGCCCTTCGCACCCGTGACGGGCAAACAATTCCCTACGAACACAAACGTGGTCGCTCTCACCGAGACGAGAACAAGCAAC
Source organism: uncultured Nostoc sp. (assembly GCA_964252435.1). Lineage (GTDB taxonomy): Bacteria > Cyanobacteriota > Cyanobacteriia > Cyanobacteriales > Nostocaceae > Nostoc. Next base: position 1,237 of record CAXUOL010000171.1, on the reverse strand, counting down.
CTCAAGCTTGGGAAAGCGATCGCTTACAAATCCTTGCTTATGCTTATCTATTAGAATCGGCCTTCGGAATTACAGTTAAAGAAGGACGCATTCGCTACCATGCTGATAATGTACTGGTTCACGTACCAGTGGATGATGCAGGACGGGCAGCTGTTCGTGAAGCAATTCAACAAGCACGCACCCTCAGACAATCTACCCACCGACCACCTGTAATTGATAACGAGCGATTGTGCGCTCGTTGCTCCCTAGCTCCCGTCTGTTTGCCAGAAGAAGCGCGACTCGCCCATGATAAAGAGTGGCAACCGATTCGCCTGTTTCCTGAAGATGATGAACGGCAGGTAATTCATGTTTTGGAACCTGGAACCTGTGTTGGTAAAACCGGTGAACAAATCAAAATTACCCGTCGCAATCAACCTGTAGAAACAGTTCCCGCTCGTCAGGTAGGACAGCTAGTTTTACATAGTTTTTCACAAATCTCTACCCAAGCACTGCATTTTTGTGCAGACCAAAGTATAGGAGTACATTTTATTTCTGGTGGTGGACGCTATCTTGGTAGTTTTGATACTCGACAAGGTAGCATTCAACGCCGTATTCGTCAGTATACTGCTTTAAGTAATCCTGATTTCTGCTTGGAATTAGCCCGTAAATTGGTAGTTTGTCGTGGACAGGGACAGCGTAAGTTTTTAATGCGAGGAACTAGAGGTAAAGCTAAAGCAGAGAATTTGGAGAAAGCGTTGGCAAAGCCCGCCGCAGGCATCGCTCAAATGAAAGCTGTTCTTAAACAAGTTCCCCAAGCAAAATCTTTAGAATCACTCTTAGGACTAGAGGGGAATTTAGCAGCGCTGTATTTTGGTGCTTTGCCCTGTTTAATTTCACCAGAAGTCTCAAAAGAACTGCACTTTGGCGGTCGAAATCGCCGCCCACCCAAAGATAGGTTCAATGCACTCGTTACCGAGTGCGTCTGTTCCCTCGGACACTGTAATCTGACTAAACCTTAGATGCCGAAAGGCGTTGAGCACTATTTCGCAATTTGCCCAGTGCCGGCACTGGGTTCTCTGACTAAACCTTAGATGCCGAAAGGCGTTGAGCACGTGTTTATGCAGTCTTGAGTCATCACATGCTTATACTGACTAAACCTTAGATGCCGAAAGGCGTTGAGCACTGCTGGTTTTTGGAAAGCTATAACGGACTTGGATACCTGACTAAACCTTAGATGCCGAAAGGCGTTGAGCACAAA
>CAXUOL010000170.1:7564-10537 GCA_964252435.1 uncultured Nostoc sp. | reverse complement strand
CACTTGATGCCAAGCACCAAGGGGATGAAATCTGGGCGATTGGTGGAGGCTGTCTGTTACCAGGATTTAAAAAATTGTTAGAAAAGAATGGGTTCAAAATCCTGGACAATCCGGTAGAAGCCAATGTCTTTGGGCTTTTAGAGATGGCAAAGACCATTTCTGCCAAGAATCCAGCATCTACATCTATTAAGTGATCGCAATGGCAGACAAACTTGACTTGACCCCAGAAAAAGTTCGGATCAAAGATAGCTACCGAGAGCGGATATTTACCGAATCACAGCAACTAGGCAAGAGTTACCTAGAGACGCTCTACTTTATCATTGATTGCTATTTTGCTTTCAGGAAGGGTGCATTTCCCACACAACAAGTAGCTTTCACCCCGACTAATACAGAAGATAATAAACTCTCTTCAAGGACTGCAACTTCATTTACAGAGGAGGAAGAAGATTCTGATGGTGAAACATTCAGCCTTGATTTTGATTTGTAACCGTCAAATGAAATTGGCAACGGTAAAGAAGGGGAATTAGCCTTAAAGGTGGAAAGGGGAATGGCACGCACCGCGACTAGGTTTAACACCGTCGAGCCTCACAACTGAAAGAGAAAAACTCAGCCCTAAAGAATTTATCAGATGGACTCGTAACCGCGACCCAAGTCGCTTGGGATGGGAATGGAATACAAAAGATAAGCTGTACCACCCGATAAAATAAATGCTAATTCCCCAATCGGGAAAATATTACTGCAAATTGTTACTGCATTTTCTCCTGTATTTTATCTGGAGTTAGAGTTGATGCAGGAAATTTTGCTTTGCGGCGATCGCTCTTATTTTTGGACAGGTTTCGGAGCGTCTGGGGAAAGAGAGCCGCTTTTTTGCCTTTGGGATAGTTGCGGTGAAGCACTCACCAGACTACACGATGGCGTAACCGCCCGCTTTATAGTGCGATCGCGTTAGTTGAAGTGAGTGCCCCACTACCAGTGATAGTGTCCTTTCCTGAATAAGTGTTAATAATCCCCTCGTTTAAAACTTGAATACCAGTAGCCAAAGTATTAGCCTTCTCTTCCCCTAGCACATCGATTAAGTTTTCGATTAGATTGCTTCTGTTCTTTCGTCAAGTTGTCAGGGTTAGCGCGTCTCAAAAGCTATTGACAAGAGGACTCGCCCGATCAGCAATCTTTGTTGGAAACAAAGTGACACCATCCGAGGTAGGGTAAGATTTTATTCATCTCACTGCCATTTCAAAGTAATGTCAACTTTCCTTTGAGAACAAGAAAAGCAAAACCAAAGCATCTTTTGCACCTAGCGTAGACAGCTTTGACATTACCAGTAAGTTTCAAGAATACTTCACACAAGTAAAAGACCCAAGAACAGAAAGGACGAAATGGCATTTACTTACTGATATCATTACCATTTCTATTTTGGCAGTAATCGCCGGCGCTCAAGGTTGGGAAGATATTGAGGAGTATGGGAACAATAAAAAAGAATGGTTGCAAACATTTTTAGAATTACCGTTTGGAATCCCCAGTCCTGATACTCGTTAGTTGGGTGTTTGAGAGAATTAACCCCAAAGAATTTGAGCAATGTTTTCGGCAGTGGGTTCAATCATTGGTTGAGAAATTGGGAGTAGAAGTAGTAGCCATAGATGGCAAAACTCATAGAGGCTCTTATGACCGAGAATCAAAACTAAAAGCCTTACACACAGTTAGTGCCTGGTCGAGTGAACATCGTTTAGTTTTGGGACAAACAAAGGTCAGTTCTAAATCAAATGAAATCACTGCAATTCCAGCACTATTGGACATATTAGATATCTCTGGCTGCATCATTACCATTGATGCGATGGGTACACAGAAATTGATTGCCGAGAAAATTATTGCAGCTAATGCGGATTATATTCTGAGTCTGAAAGATAATCACCCAACACTCCATCAACAAGTAAAAAATTGGTTTGAGGCAGCACAATCCATTGGATTTAAAGATATCGAATACGCCCAGAACCACCAACGACCTGGTTCATTTCCACTTTAATTCCTAAAAGCTTGAAAAACTTTCATTACCCCCGTTAAGAAAAGTTCAGTAGTTCCAATTAGGATAATAAGTAAGAAGCTTAAAATCTTCAGTAGCCAAAACTTTCCGCCTAACGTAGCTTCTATTAAAACAATCCTAAGAAAGCGGAGAAATATTCTAACAACTCTAATCTGTTGGCTGGTTTGTAAGCTCGACAGAGTGGGATCTTCATCCAGAAATTTCTGTCCATGTACCCCCTCAATTTGCTCGACAAGGTTTTGAATCTCTGTATGACTAATTTGAAGATCGGAACAGCGCTGGTGCAGCCAGACAAGTCCTGATAGTCTGCCTAACAAAAAATCATGTTCGCGATAGCGTTTGTCAAAGAAGCCACCAAAAGCTCCAAAGAAATCACTAGCCAGCAAACCTGCTGTGTCGCCTTTATCAAGCTTTCCTTGGATATAACTATTCTTAGATAATGCTGTGTCGATCGCTTTTAGCTTTGTGATTCCTTTAATTTTGCGAATAATGCCGGGAGAAATACGATTCAATTGAATGAACCGATAGGGAAGGGGTTCCTCTAATTTGTTTTCAATTTCTGGAGATAGAGAGCCGAATTGAGATCGCAGCAAGTCGCGTAGATTTTTTCGCTTCTCAAATTCTCGCTTGTAATCTTCATTACGTTCCCGAATTTCTTGAAGCCTGATTGCATCATGTTCGGCTTTAGTCAACGTTAATGCTTTGATAGCGACCGTTAGCATCGGAAAGTATTTCTGAAATAAGCTCGGTTCTTCTTTTTGCAGAGTCTCTAACTTATTTACTGGTTTGGGTTGGATGTAAACATATCGTCTACGATTCTCGTTTTGAGTAACATCCTTGTCTAGATTAAGCTTTATTCCATCTGGATTCAATCTTAATTCTGTCCAGTATTCCTTGAAAGGGTTATCATCTGATGGATAGTGCTTATTTGATAG
>CAXUOL010000170.1:0-7536 GCA_964252435.1 uncultured Nostoc sp. | reverse complement strand
CCTTTGCAGATGGGCAATCCATCCAATACACCTCCATCTGTATAAGAAAAAATAAATTCCTTCTTGTTTGGATCCGATCCAACAATATCTTTCAGAAAGTCTGTATTGTATAAGTCTCTGTAGTCATTAACTAGATTCTTAAGGTTTGGGCTATCTATCAGCGAGTCATCTGGAACAGGTGGAAAGGCAACAGGAAAAGCGCCAGATGCTCTTCCACCAATAAGGACTTTTTTCCACATTGAATCAATCGTTTCAACGGGTAGCTTTTTGTTAAAGAGAAACAAACGAGTTTCTGCACTGGAGAGTACCCGAATTGGCTCTTCATCTTCAGTCTTGAATCCAGTCTCTTTCAAGAGACCCTGCAAGTTTGTCAGAGTCATAAGCAAGGCGAGAGGTTGCGTCTTTTCTATAGCCAGAGGCTTTTGCTGAAGCAATTCTGCAATCTCTGCAATCTTATTGCCAGATAGTAAACTCCACTGCCCATCTTCTGGAGCAAATCCCAAGCGATCAATCCCTTCCATATCAATTTTCTCGACCCAAGCTTTGTAGAAAATGTTGTCTTCTACAGGCTCATTCAGCATTTGCTCGCGATTTTCTCGCAGTAAGTAGTAAGCCGCGATCGCTCCAGTCATAGCGCCTGCCGAAGCTCCAGTAATAATATCAACAATAATCTTTGAATCTGGTTTAACGGCTTCTTTGATCAACTCATAAAATATCCCGGCCATGTAAGCACCTAACGAGATACCACCAGAGCAATTGAGGGTAACGGGGATAGGCGGAGTAATTCTTTTTGGAGCGGTTGATTGGCTCATGGGGCTGTATCCATATATATCCGTATAAATTTCTTTAAGTCAGAATTTCAGTAGCTCGAAAGTTTTCGCATCCCATCAAAGATTCGAGGTAAGCAATTATTCATTATTCTGCTGTCCACAACCTGACCATTGGGATTAAGAGAAGATTTTTGGCGAATTATAGTTTATAAGCAGTAGTTTTTAAACAACGGTTAGGCAATACCAGATAAAGTAAACGACAATTCATGTTCACCAAACTAGTACCTGCTTACTTGACATTGAGCGCACAAGTTTTATGCAGAGCCAGCCAATTTTTTATAAAAGTTCATAAAAAATCCTGCCTGATAACTTCACAACACTGAAGGCGATTGCTCTCCGGTCAGGAGTCCACGATAAAGCGATCATTCTTACTACACAATTCCTATAAAAATTTTCTAGTCTTCAGTAGACCAGTCGGGAGTGATGGAGATTTAATATTTCACACAAATCAGCCATCTGTCGCTTTAACGGAAGAATGGATATTTGACGATATCTAGGTAAAAGCTCACATAGCAAAGCATCCAGCCAAAATGAACCCCTAAGTGCGATCGCACCTTTCTTCGGCTGCACAGCCGCAAATGACTTTAACCCTTGCATAGTTGGGTTATTGGACTGGTTTAGCACTGATTGATGGTTGTTTTGCTTTTGTGCAGATTTTCGCCAATAACTGATACCCCCTGAAGCCCTACCCAGCATGGGTTAAGCCTACATTAGATATAGTAATTTACCTATAAAAGAATGCAAGAACACCTGCAAGGGAAGAAGAGGGTAGTGCGATCGCGTTTCAAGCTATATTTTTTTGCCGTTAACCTGACTCGCTACCTGGATTTCTCAGTAGTGATATTGAGCAAGTCAAAACGTAAAGTTTTGTAAAAATAACTCACTTTTGCATAAGAATTGTCTAATAAAGCTAAAGATAAAGTTAGCAAACTTTTGGAGTGCCAAATCAATCAAAGGAGCTTTGATAAGATAATTGGGTTGATTTAATTCAATGCAGTTGGCTTGCAAAACATTGCTAGGAAGCCCATTCTACAGGATTACTACGCTGGAAAAAAAAAGCTAATCACACGGTGGATTTATTGGGGAGTGCTATGTCAGGAATAACTCAAAATTGGCGGTGTTGGTGTAGTAGTTTGTTGGTGGAAGGTGTGTTAATTGCCTCTTTGCAAGAGCATGTCTTTGCCCAAATTACCCCGGATAACACCTTACCTAATAATTCCATCGTTACACCAGATGGCAGATCCCTCAATATCACTGGAGGTACGCAAGCAGGAAGTAATTTGTTTCACAGTTTTGGGGAGTTCTCTGTTCCGAATGGCGGCACTGCTTTCTTCAATAATGCTACGGATATTCAAAATATCATCAGTAGAGTAACTGGTGGTTCAGCTTCTAATATTGATGGTTTGATTCGTGCTAATGGTGCTGCCAACCTGTTTCTGATTAATCCGTCGGGGATTATTTTTGGTCAAAATTCTCAATTAAATATTGGTGGTTCTTTTGTTGGGACTACAGCTAATGCACTGCAATTTGGAAATCGAGGATTTTTTAGCGCTACTGAGAAAAATATCCCTTCACCATTGTTGACTATTAATCCTTCAGCATTGCTGTTTAATCAGATTAATCAAAACGCAACTATTCAAAATAGCTCAGTTACATTTGCAGGAACAGATCCAGCAGGCTTCAATGCATTTGGTTTACGAGTAGGAGATGGTAAAAGTTTGCTGCTAATGGGCGGTAATGTCAGCATAGATGGCGGCAAGTTAAATGCTTATGGTGGGAGAGTTGAATTAGGGGGGTTAGCAGCAGCAGGAACAGTTGGACTAAATATGGATGGTAATAATCTAAGTCTGAGTTTTCCCGAGGGAGTAGAGCGAACAGATGTGTCTTTTACTAACGCAGCTAGATTAGATGTCGCTGCTGGGGATGGCGGCAACATTGCCATCTACGGGCGAAATCTAAATATTGCTGGAGGGAGTGAGCTTGTGGGAGGAATACGACCCTCTTTAGGATCTGTGGATAGTCAGGCAGGAGATATTACACTCAACGTAACGGGAGCAATTAAAGTTGATGCAAGTTCAATATTTGATTCAGTATATAATGCATCTGGTAACAGTGGTAGTATTCGTATTAATGCTGAGTCACTTTTTCTTAGCAATGGTAGTTATCTAGAGAGCGGCACTTTTGGCAAAGGGAATGGGGGAAACATATTTGTGCAGGCATCAGGTTCTGTCTCTTTGGCAAATAGTCACATCGACAGTACTGTAGAAACAGGAGCAGTCGGAGCGGGTGGCGACATCAATATCACCTCTGGGTCACTCTCTTTGACCAATGGCGCTCAACTGCTAACCTTCGTTCGGGGAACTTCTGATCCCCCTGCTGGACGTGGCGATGCTGGCAATGTGAATATTGATGTCCGTGATGCTGTCACTATTGATGGTGTGAATAACGAACGTGTCAGTGCAGTTTACACCTATGTGGACAACGGAGCGATAGGCAATGCGGGTGACATCAATATCACTGCCGGGTCGCTGTCTTTAACCAATAGCGTTAAACTGGATGCCAGTATATATGGACAGGGAAATGCCGGCAGCGTATTTGTGCAGTCGTCTGACTCGGTTTCACTCGTAAATAGCAACATTTTCAGCCCTGTAGGACTTGAAGCAGAAGGCTAGGGTGGCGACATCAACATTCAAGCTAAGACACTTTCCTTAACTGATGGCCAACTAATTTCTAGCACCTTTGGACTGGGAAATGCAGGTAGCGTATTTGTGCAAGCCTCTGACTCGGTTTCTCTCATCAATAGCATCATTAGCAACACTGTACAAAATGAAGCGGTCGGCAATGGTGGTGAGATTAATATTACTGCTGGGGCGCTTTCTCTAAGTGATGGCGCTAACCTGTTTGCCAGCACATATGGGCAGGGGAATGCCGGTAACATATCTGTGCAAGCTTCGGGTAGAGTCTCTCTCGCAAACAATAGCTTTATCGACAGCAGTGTAGCAAAAGAAGTAGTCGGCAGCAATGGTGGTGATATCAATATCACCGCTGGGTCACTATCCTTAACTAATGGCGCTTCACTATCTGCCAGCACATCTGGACAGGGGAATGGCGGGAGCATTTTTGTGCAAGCGTCGGACTCGGTTTCTCTCACAAATAGCTACATGCTCAACAGTGTAGATAGTGGAGCAGTCGGCAATGGTGGCGATATCAATATTAAAGCTAAGACATTTTCCTTAACTGATGGAGCTGCTCTAGTTACCAGCATCCTTGGAAAAGGGAATGCAGGCAGCGTGTTTGTACAGGCATCGGGTAGAGTCTCGCTTGCAAGTGCCAGCTTCATCTCTAGCAATGTTGTAGGAGTAGGAACGGGGGGCGACATCAATATCACCGCCGACTCGCTTTCCTTAACTGATGGCGCTGCTCTACTTACTGCCACTCCTGGACAGGGGAATGCAGGAAATGTGACGATTAAAGCTGATGGTGCAGTTTTATTGGACGGTGCGGCGAAAATAAGTGGTATCCCTGTAGCAAGCAGCGTTTACAGCGGAGTGGGAGCGCTACCAGCTGGCAAGACTTTTGGATTTTTAGGATTGATACCAGATCAAGGAATTGTCGGCAATGGTAAGGGTGGCAATATCAATATTACTGCTGGTTCACTCTCCTTGACCAATGGTGCTCAACTGCAAACCAGTACTGCTGGACAGGGGAATGCTGGTAGCGTATTTGTCCAAGCGAAAAATTCAGTTTCTCTAGCAGGCAGTGACACTGGCATCTTCAGTAATGTATTTCCTGAAGCGGTAGGCAAGGGTGGTGAGATCGATATTACTGCTGGTTCGCTCTTTTTGACCAGTGGCGCTGAACTAGCAGCTAGCACTCAAGGACGGGGAAATGCAGGAAATATTTTGGTCAATGCAACAGATTCTGTTGAACTCTCTGGAGTTGCTTCGTTCCCAGTCCTTGAAGATGGTCGTGCAGGCGGATTCTCTAGTGGGTTGTTTACGAACACCAGCAAAGGAGCCAGTGGACAAGGTGGTGAACTGGGCGTTACTACTGGTATCTTACGTGTATCAGATGGGGCGGTTTTGAGCGCCCGCAGCCAAAGCGGCTCCAAGGGTGGTAATATCACTGTTAATGCTAATGTGCTTGAAGTAATAAATGGTGGGCAATTTCTGACCACTGCCTTCAACAGCGGCGATGCAGGTAACATCGCCGTCAAAGTTAAAGACCGGATCACTATTTCAGGCAGTGATTCCACCTTCAGCGATCGCTTTAACTCTGTTGCTAAAGTCTTTGGTGAGGAGCAAGCCAAGGGGACAATTGATCCTGTTGGCCCAGAAGCAGGGTTGTTTGCCAACACTGTGACTGGCTCTAGTGGAAATGGTGGTAGTATTTTCATTGACCCGATGCGGTTAGCGATCGCAGATGGTGCGGGTATCGCCGTAGATAGCCAAGGAATCGGCAAGGGTGGCAGCTTACAGGTACAAGCAGGCTCTCTTACCCTCGACAATAAGGCTTTCCTCTCGGCAATAGCAAACAGAGGTCAAGGTGGAGATATTGCGCTAACGGTGCAGGATCTACTACTACTCCGTCGCAACAGTCAAATTTCCACCACTGCCGGAAATCGCGAATTCGGTGGCAATGGCGGTAACATCACCATCAATACCCCTTTTATTGTCGCCGTCCCCCAAGAAAATAGCGACATCACCGCTAATGCCTTCACAGGGATTGGTGGTAGAGTTGACATTACAACAAACGGTATTTTCGGTATTGTCCCACAAAAAAGCCCAACCGAAAACAGTGACATTACAGCGAGTTCAGAATTGGGAGTGAGTGGGGAAGTAACTATCAACAGTCCAGATACTGACCCTAGTCGCGGTTTAATTCAATTACCTTCCAACCTCGTGGATGCATCCCAACAAATCGCCCAAGGTTGCACTCCTAGAAGAGGACAAAACACCAGTCACTTTATCGCTACAGGACGCGGTGGATTACCCCAAAGTCCTAATGAACCGTTGCAGGGACGAGCAGTGATTACTGCTTGGGTAGATTTGCCCGAACAAGCAACACACAGAGTCACGGATAAATCATCTACTGCATCTATGACCAAATCTGATGATCAGATTGTGGAGGCTCAAGGATGGATCGTTGATGGTAACGGTAATATTATGCTTGTAGCTCAATCTCCTCAAAGTTTGTTTATTCCCTCTGCCATGTCTTGTAGTCAATAATTCGTTATTCCAGAAATCAGGGGAGGAATTACGATCAAACTCAAGAGCGATCAAAACAATCAGATGAAGGTGTAGCGTGTCTAGGTCGCTCCGTTGCGCTGCGATCGCACCACTACCGCCGCCGTTATGCAATGCAGTTGCTAGTCAAATATGAAATGATAATGTGAAATTTAATAACTGAAGTCTTGAAATATGAAAAGATAGTCAGATAAGGAAAGCGCTGAATCAGCAGCGCAGTTAGGAAATCGGTAGGTTTATACAATAATGTTAGTATGCTGGCACTAACTGTATAGACCGATCAAAAAGTGAGGTTAATAGCGATAGAAAAATCGCTATTAACTAAACTTTATCACCCTTGTATTTGCGTAGCTTGCCGCCAAAGGCATCGCCCAATGTTTAACACCCAATGCCCAATGCTCAAAAAATAGATTGGAGGTTTTGGGGTTTTGATGGTCACGTCTGGTAGTCACGATGATTGTATTCGCTCAATAACCGCCGCAAGTCTTCAATCACTGGAATTGACCTAGTACCGCAAGGCGGAATTAAAAATTAAAAATTAAAAATGAATACAGCATAAGGGTTTCGTTGATTTGGAATGATTGGTTTATTTCCGCCGTGTTGTACTAGTAACGAGCTTTCCTTTAGTGTTGGACTTTCTAATGACAAACTACGGTCTAACGTTGCCTTTGGGTATGTAAATGTCTTAAGTTTGTAGCCTACAGCATTCGCGGATTCTACAGGCATTAAACAAGACAGACACCGAACAAAGCGCGATCCCACAAAGAAATGCAAAAAGAATTTAGTTTTTAGCCACTCGACAAAAGTGGCTATTTTAGGATAAATTTATCTCTGTAAGTCTATTTGTTGTGTTTGAGATTTAGCTAATATTTTATCAATTTGAGTATTAGCATCCTCAAAAGTTTGCAATATTTGTGGAGTTACTTTATTAGTCCACACCTTGCCAGATTGTAAATTTAAAATTACCTCCCCATTTTTCTGCGAAATAGTTAAATCTCTCTGCTGGGTATTGAAAGCCAAGTCATAAATTTTCCCTTGGACTTGAGTACCATTTTCATTAGACTTACCCCAAACCATGCCAATTCTTTGAGCAATTTGAGTCAACCGACTGATGGCTTTAAGTTCAAATTTATCTTTATTCATTACTGTCAACGCTTCGGCTGATAATTGCTCACCAGCTTTAAACCCATAAGCCACTTCTACAATGCGTTTTTTGTAATTCTCCGACTTCCCTAACTTATCTGCGGCATTATACCAATTTCTCAAATCATCAATAGTAACTGATTGAGTTTGGACTTCTTGGTTGGCTACGGCTCTGTTTTGTGGTTCAGGAAACGGAATTATAAAACCCTCCACATAATCCCCCAAGGGTTCAAGATGTAGTCCCCAGACCTGCCCTTTGCCCGTGAACAATTCTGGTAATGCTTTGGGTGAGTGCTTTTCCATGTCAGCCCATTGCT
>CAXUOL010000169.1:0-10615 GCA_964252435.1 uncultured Nostoc sp. | reverse complement strand
ATTCCAGGTCGCCTAGTGGATGCTGAAAATGATTGACCCCTACGACTTTGAAGATGATAACTTTGATTTTGAAGATGAGGATTTCTTGAAAATAAAACCCATCAGCCAAATGACTGAAGGGGAAAAGCTACAGCGATTTAAGCGGTTCTTCGACAGCAGCAGCCGTGCTATGTTGCAAGACTGCCTATTTCGCATCGTCGATTACGAAGATGGTACAGGCACATTAGAAATACTTTGCCCTAACGAAGTCGTAAGGCAACGCCTTTGCAAGAAAAAGCGCAAAATTACCAACAACATCAACACCTGCTGGAGTCATATTAGATGGTTTTCGCTATGTGTCCAGCAAGATAGTGAGTTGTATTGCCAGAAGTTTACCCGTAATGGAGATTTGCTTCGATCTTAGGAGATGGAAGTGGGGAGATGAGGGAGATGAGGGAGAGAAATAACTAATGCCCAATGCCCCATGCCCCATGCCAAATTACAAATGACTAATGACTAATGAAAAATGACTAAAAAACAGAAATTTCCTTACCTAGTTGGTTCTAAGTGGACAGCACAGCAAAAAGTTGATGGCTGGCGACATTTCCAAGTAGTCAATCGTAAAAATCAGGCTAATTGGGTTTACGCCGAAATGGTTGCTGCTTGCGATCCTAAAGTCCGTTTTTGGATAAATGCCAAATTATTACAAGATAACTCCCAGTGGCAAGCTGGCTGGCAAACATTACAGGAAATCCACGGACTTGAAACTGAGGTGTCTTAATTAGACTGATTCCCAGTCTCTGGCTGGGAATGCCCATTAAGAGGGCTGCCGCCTCCTAAATTTGGGAATTTAATAAATTTTTACAAAATCAGACTAACTTACTCTCAAGCAGCAATTAAATGGTTGTGATTACCGACTGAAAACTGGCAATTTATCTGCGATACCTTCTCTACGAGACGCTACGCGAACGGTGAGCTATGCTAACGCAAATTTCACTAATATTTCAAGCATCAGGCTGCATATACCTCTCTTTACCCTTGACTCTGTGCTCCAATGCCTTGAAAACACGTTGTTAGACCATCAGCTAATTCTATGAAAAGCATTCAAAAAAGCCGATTTCAGATTTTTGTATTTTGTAACTATTTTTATAAAAATAAGTAATAAAAACTTTTTATTGTCTGTTTTTAGAGCTAATAAAGTTTTTAAGCCTAAAAAAAACCCAAATAAATATAATTGTGGTTTAATTCATCACATAAGACCGTTTTCCAAATTAAGAGCCACTTTCTTTTCTAGGTAATTTGCCCAATAATGACATCAACAGACCTCACGCATCGCCATCTCAGGAAAGGTGAAGGCAAATGTTTGAGCCACAAGTTTGACAAAAAGCTATAAGAGGGAAACAACAGTGAAACTAGCAGTCTACGGAAAAGGTGGTATCGGTAAATCCACAACTAGCTGTAATATATCCGTCGCCCTAGCTAAACGTGGCAAAAAAGTGCTGCAAATTGGTTGCGACCCCAAACATGACAGTACCTTTACCCTGACTGGGTTTTTGATTCCGACAATTATCGACACCCTCCAAGAAAAGGACTATCACTACGAAGATGTCTGGCCGGAAGATGTAATTTACAAAGGCTACGGCGGTGTTGATTGCGTAGAAGCTGGTGGCCCACCTGCGGGTGCTGGATGCGGTGGCTACGTAGTCGGTGAAACCGTGAAATTACTTAAAGAACTCAACGCCTTTGATGAATACGATGTAATTCTCTTTGACGTTCTGGGTGACGTAGTTTGCGGTGGTTTTGCAGCACCACTCAACTATGCAGATTACTGCCTGATTGTTACAGACAACGGCTTTGATGCATTATTTGCTGCCAATCGCATTGCTGCTTCAGTCCGTGAAAAAGCAAGAACTCACCCACTGCGTTTAGCTGGGTTAATTGGCAATCGCACCTCCAAACGCGACTTGATTGAAAAATATATAGAAGCAGTGCCCATGCCAGTTTTGGAAGTTTTACCTTTGATTGAAGATATCCGTGTTTCCCGTGTGAAAGGTAAGACTTTGTTTGAGATGGCAGAGCAAGATCCTTCCCTAGACTACGTTTGCGACTACTATCTCAACATCGCTGACCAAATTCTAGCGCGTCCCGAAGGTGTTGTACCTAATGATTCACCAGATCGGGAGTTGTTCTCTTTGTTGTCCGATTTTTATCTAAATCCGGGTAAACCCCAGGTTCCTAATTCAGAAGAGGAACTAGACTTGATGATTGTATAAATCACCAAGTTCTCAGGATGGGGGACAATAACATGGCATTCTTTCACAGCTTTACGGATTCAATAAAGCAAAAGTGGTTGCAATTTTTTCAGAATAATCGAGACTGGATTACCCTCCACATGGAAGTGGAATCGGTGTACACCCCTGATGGCGGGAAGCGACCACCTTCCTACCTCATCCTGGGAGTTCTTAACGCCCTAGAGCCAAAGCTAGCGCAGTTAATGTTGCCCTTTGCCAAACTCAATCCTGATGCCGATACCCTAATTGAGGTGCTGGATTTACATTTTGACCCAGATTTAGCTCTCGGTAATCGCTTCGTCGTCAGCCCAGATGTAGAGAAATACGTAGAAGAAGCAGCATCTGTGATTGATGAAAAGCCTGAAGATGAAACATTGACACATGCTCATACAAATGGCTTTGCAGCAGTGGCGGTAGTTGAAGAGTTCGCAATCGTCGATTCTGAGGATGAAAGCCTGGGAATCAGCGAGTTGGAGGAAACAGAAAATGGCTTTGGCGATATTTCCTTAACTAATGGACACAACTCAAAAGATGAGTCTCTCCAAAGCTCTAGTTTAGAAGCAGATGAGTTTGGGGAAATTGCCTTCGATACAACAGCTGCAACGGAAGTAAAGCTGGATGAAGAAGAAGAGGCGCTTGGAGATAGTCCAGTAGATGAGAATGCGTTTAAAGACGTGTTGTCAGATGTCTGGGGTGATGAAACAGCTTTGCAAAAGGCTGAAGAAAGTAACGATTTTTTAGGGGAAGAACTGCCAGCAGGCGTTTTTGATGAATCAGAAATTGCCCGTCTCTTCCCCAACGCTTAATTCATAAGTTAGGAGTTAGGAGTTAAGAGTTAGGAGTTAAAAAAGTTGGAGTAAAAAAGTTAGGAAAAAACTTAGGAGTTAAAAAATTTTATAGTTATTAATAAGAACTCCTAACTCCTAACTTCTAACTCCTAACTCCTAACTTCTAACTTTAAATATCAAGGGGAGAAAAAACCAAAATGACTGTCGCTCAACAACCAGAAGCTTTAAACTTTGAATGTGAAACCGGGAATTACCATACCTTTTGCCCAATTAGCTGCGTGGCGTGGTTATACCAAAAAATTGAAGATAGCTTCTTTTTGGTGATTGGGACAAAAACTTGTGGCTACTTCCTGCAAAACGCGATGGGGGTAATGATTTTTGCTGAACCCCGCTATGCAATGGCAGAGTTGGAAGAGGGCGATATTTCGGCACAGCTGAATGATTATGAAGAGTTAAAGCGGTTGTGCTTGCAAATTAAACGCGATCGCAATCCTAGTGTAATTGTCTGGATTGGTACTTGCACCACGGAAATTATCAAAACCGATTTGGAAGGTTTAGCACCGAAACTAGAATCTGAAATCGGGATTCCCATCGTAGTAGCGCGGGCAAATGGTCTAGATTACGCCTTCACCCAAGGGGAAGACACCGTCTTAGCAGCAATGGCTAACCGTTGTCCTGATAAGTCTCCGGTGGCGGAAACAGAGAAAAGTGAACGGAATGCGATCGCTAAATTGCTTAACTTTGGTAAAAAGAAAGAAGATGTCGCTCAAGATGAATCTGAGTACGTAGATCATCCACCACTGGTTCTCTTTGGCTCCCTTCCCGACCCCGTAGTTACTCAGTTAACCTTGGAACTGAAGAAACAAGGCATCAAAGTTTCCGGCTGGCTACCCGCGAAGCGCTTCACAGAATTGCCAGTTTTGGAAGAAGGGTATTATGTTGCTGGTGTCAACCCTTTCCTCAGCCGCACAGCTACCACCTTAATGCGCCGCCGCAAGTGTAAACTCATTGGCGCACCCTTCCCCATTGGCCCCGATGGTACTCGCGCTTGGATTGAGAAAATCTGCTCGGTGTTTGGGATTACTCCCAAGGGTTTGGATGAACGGGAAGCCCAAATTTGGGCAGGCTTGGAAGACTATGTGAAATTGATTCGCGGTAAGTCTGTATTCTTCATGGGTGATAACTTGCTGGAAGTTTCCCAAGCAAGATTCTTAATCCGTTGTGGGATGACTGTTCACGAAATCGGCATTCCCTACATGGATAAGCGCTATCAAGCTGCTGAGTTGGCTTTGTTGGAGAAAACTTGCCAGGAAATGAATTCACCCCTACCAAGGATTGTAGAGAAGCCGGATAATTACAATCAACTTCAACGAATTTATGCGTTGAAACCAGATTTAGTAATTACTGGTATGGCTCACGCTAACCCATTGGAAGCACGCGGTATTAATACAAAATGGTCGGTAGAGTTCACTTTTGCTCAAATTCACGGCTTTACGAATGCGCGTGACATGTTAGAGTTGGTGACTCGTCCGTTGCGTCGGAATAATAATTTGAAAGATTTGGGTTGGGATAAGTTGGTGAGAGAAGAAGCGAAGATTTAGGATTTTGATTTAGCAACAGCATAATAGTATGTTACGGGCGAACTTTTGGGTTTGCCTTTTTTTTACGTAGACGCGGAGCGGCTTGCCGCAGGCTACCGCAGAGGCGCAGAGAACGCAGAGGAAGAGGAGAGATTGGGATAATCAAAAATGCTAAAATTTTTATATTAGTCTTAGTTTTTTACTTCTTAACTTAATGGAAATTACAAAATTGTCTCTTCAAGGAGAAGTAATTATTCCCCAATCTTTGCGGGAAGCTCATCAATGGGAAGTAGGTCAAGAATTTATTATTATTGATATGGGTGATGGAATTCTTTTAAAGCCTAAGAAACCTTTTCCAGAAACTAAATTAGATGATGTAGCAGGTTGTTTAAAATATCAGGGAAAACCCAAAACTCTTGAGGATATGGATAATGCAATTCGCCAAGGTGTAGAGGAATCGTGGCATGATTGCGGTTGATACAAATATAATTGTTAGATTTTTAACTCAAGATGATGAATTACAGTTTCAAAAGAGCAGAGAAATTTTCCAGACTCAAGATATTTTTATTGCAGATACGGTAATCCTTGAGACTGAATGGGTGTTAAGGTTTGCATACAAGTTTAAACCACATGAGATATGTACAGCTTTGAGAAACTTGTTGAGTTTACCTAATATTTACCTGACTAATCTTAGTCTAATTGTTCAAGTAATCCAATGGCATGAAAATGGCTTAGATTTTGCTGATGCTTTTCATCTAGCTCAAAGTCAGCACTGTTCTGAATTTTATACGTTTGATGAAAAGTTTGTCAAAAGAGCAAAGGGGCTGATGCAGTGCGAAGTTAAAAATCCTTTAACTTAGGTGAGAATTATCTAGACCAAATGTTTGCAAAGGCACGAAGAAGAAAAATTGGGAATGGTTAAAAATGCTATGAACACATAGTAGCTTATTCTACTCATAGGTAAAGCGTAAATATGCTCCAGATGCTAGAGGAACATGTGTTGGTAGAACACAAAATCAATTGCCGGGTAGCGAACCCAAGCAGTTAGAGGAGTAATTATGGCAAAATAAAAGCGCCCCAACGAGCATATAAAAGCTCAAAAAAAAGTTAAAGAGTTAGAAGGCTACAAGTGTGGAATTTGCCGTAAAATAACTAATGATTCACAGGGACATCACTTAATCCCTTATAGTCGTGGTGGATCATCTGATCAACAAAACATGATCACGATGTGTGCTTCTTGCCATAGAGATTACCATAGTAGAAAATTAAACATTGATATTTATCGGTTTTGAATTTAAAATTTGCCAATAGTTAAAGTAGTTGCACCGTTCTATTAGGTATACTCGCACCTTACTCAGTATTCCCAATTTGAGTTTTAGTTTTTCTAATTAACTAGCGATCGCTCTTTTTAACGAACCGCCTACGTTAACAAATAAAAGTGAGCGATCGCAGATATAGGAATCCTATGTTCTTGTGGTAAATCTCTATTTAGAGATTCCAAAAAAGCTTTGATTTTCTTGGAACGATGGTAAGTTGCTCCGTCCCAAAAAATTAGTAATCTTTTGAAGCTTTAGTTTTAATATTCAGTTTTTCTTTGCGCCATTTGTCCACGCTTTTTTTTACTGCTTCTATTTCTGCAAAATCTACTTGCACGGTTGCCGTTTCAAATTCAACACCCAAAGCGGTGCTGACTTCGAGAATTTCTACAAAACTGGCACATTGATAATCTGTATCCTCATACTCTTTCACTCTTTGTTCATCAATTCCTAATATATCAGCAAGTTCTTGCTGACTAATTTGGGCTGCTATCCGAGCTTTAATTAAAGCATTTGGCAGCTTATTTAAAGAATCAACTTTAATTTTTAAAGGCTTGCTGGTGTCGCAATTAATAAGTCTTTCGTATTCTGTGATTTCTGACTTTAGCTCGTCAACTTGACTTTGATATGAGTCTCGGTGAAGCTGACATCGCTCTGGTTCTTCTTTCAAGTGTTCATTGCTATCCAATGACGCTATAGACTGTTCAAAGCGTTGCAACCAATCTAAGGAATGCTGATACTGTTGCTCGTTTTTGATCATCATGGTTTCCACCTTTGTAAATCTATAGCAATAATTCCTTTGCGCGTATTCATCCTGGTATCAAATTGAAAGAAATCTATGTAGGCTGTAGCAGAATCATTAGTGGGACTTAGACAAAAAACACCCATAAAATAGCCTCAAATCCATATACAGAAAGACTTTGACGTCGGTTTGCTTGGTTCCTTGATATATCTGGGTTTGGGCTATTTTTGAGCATTTGGTGTATTTCCCTTACTCTGTATGGGTTTGAGGCTTGTTTCTCCCTCAAAAATGTTTAAGTCCCGTTAGCTGGATAATTTGATGGAAAGATTTCACCTTTGTACTTAATTTTTTGTTCGACACGCCGCAGCGCAAAATTAAATAAAGTAGGAGCAATAGATTCTAGATAATTTATATCAACTTCATTGTCCTCCCAACAGGCATCGAAGTCTCCAGGTTTTTGTTTACTGGTGACGAAACTACCATCAATATAAATAGTCCTACAGCCAGCTGCTTTTAGTTACGTCATTGCCAGTTCTAGACCGTCTATCATGCGCTGTCTAGTCAAACTTGTACCAAATGTTTCTTGAAATTCTGACCATTCTGCCCAATGTACCCCTGGTAGTAAAATACCACTTTCGTCAAATTCTGGAATCATTTCTCACACCCTAACACAGCTTAATTATCCAGTTAGGAGTGTCCTAGAATTATTTAAAAATCCCAGTTTTAAGCAAAAACCACATAAGAACTAAAGTGATCGAGGAGCATGACAATGGTGAATACAGGATTTGGGGTTGGATTTTGAGAGAGTTTATTAGCTACTACAATAATATGACTATGGAACATCACAACTAATTACCCGGACATGATATGACAGAGGCACAAAGGAAGAACGCCTAAAAATATTACGATCGGGTGGGTATGGCTGAATAGACAGGACAATTGAGGAGGTGATGTGATGCCTGAAATTTGTCGTTTTTTAGGGATTATCATTACTATGTACTATAACGACCATCCGCCCCCTCATTTCCATGTCCGCTACAATCAGCAAAAGGCAATTATTGATATAGAAACCTTATCAATTTTAGAAGGTCAACTCACTCCTAGAGTTCTTGGTTTAGTAATTGAATGGGCAGCTATGCACAAATCAGAACTTAGAGAAAACTGGCATCTGGCATGAAAAAATAATCCTTTAGAAACAATTCAACCATTAGAGTGAATTATGCTTAAAGACATTATACAAGTTATTCCTCACGATAACTATCAACTCTATTTGAAGTTTGAAGACGGGAAAGAAGGTATTGTTGATGTTAACCAGTTAATCGAATTTACAGGAATTTTTGCACCTTTAAAAGATTTAAACTATTTTAAAACTGTTAAAATTAACGCTGAATGGGGAACAATTCACTGGGATAATGGCGCAGATTTAGACCCAGATGTTCTTTATTCTGTGGTTACTAACCAATCTATTCCTACATATAGAAATCTGGAAGAATATGAAAAAAGTTGGAGTTGAAACAGAAGTAACTCAAGAAGTCGGTGATTTATTAAAGCCGAGTAATTTTTTTCCAGCAACTAAATTAGATGATGTAGCAGGTTGCTTAAAATATCCAGGAAAACCTAAAACTCTTGAGGATATGGATAATGCAATTCGCCAAGGTATAGAGGAATCGTGATTTAAAAGTAGAAAACTGGCTCAAACCTGATTAAAAAAGCTAACAAGTTTCTATTCCCTAACTCTAGAACTCACCATGACTCAAAAAAACTATCAACTTTCCCTAACCTTCGAGCAAATTCTTAATCTTGTCCTACAGCTTCCCGCACAAGAACAAGAACAACTTATTCAAGAAATAAAGAAAACCTCTTCAACTAATAAAGATGAAGATTTACTTAGTGTTTTTGACAGAATCGGCAGAAATGCTCAAGCCAAAGGATTAACCGAAGAAACTCTAGAAGAATTACTCGCCGATGAATCATAAACTAATTGTCATTGACACAAATGTTTTACTTAGTGCTGCTCTAAGTCCTAATGGAACAGCCCGTAAAGCCCTAGATAAAGTCTATAAAGAGTTTAAAATTGCTCAAAGCGATGAAACTTATCAAGAATTAAACACACGAATTTATAAACCTAAGTTCGATAAATATATCTCAGACGAAGACCGACAAGATTTTTTGGACATAGTTAAAAAGTACAGTCAATTTATAGAAATAAAATCTCAAATAAACACCTGTAGAGATCCAGATGACAACAAACTTTTAGAACTTGCTAAAGATGCCAATGCAGAATTTTTAATCACAGGAGATCAAGACCTTTTATCACTCAATACCCTAGCCGAATATCAAAACCAGATTATTACTCACAGACACTTTATTGACCTTGATTAATTCATCTTTAATCCTGTACTTATGTGCTATTACAACAAAGCCTATAACTTAGACACCCAGGTTCAATATACTGACTGCACTAGTTACCTGCAAAATTCCTTGAGTATCTAAAAAGATTTTTTGAGAAGCAGGTGAGTTAATCTCTCTTAACCAAGTAATTACTCGTTTACTGCCTACTTCCCTAATTACACCTCCGACCCGTTCAAGAGTTCCATCTGTTAGTCCTTTGACAATCCAATCAGCAAGCATAAAGGTTACTGTCACTGGTAAACTCATAATCTTTTCCTAGTTACTAAATTATCAGCAGCGTGATATGTACCAGCAAGAAGCCGCTTTACTCAGTATTCCCAATTTTAGTTGTAGTTATGTTTAATAGCGATCGCTATTTTTTAACCAGAAGATGTAGAGCGATCGCAGATACAATCATAAGTAAAAGCAAGCAGGTAAAAAATGGCTGAAATTGTTACCCTTCAACTCCCTAAAACACTGGCACAAAAAGCCAAGGAAATCACTGCTTGAAATCAGCTCTCAATTAAAAGCTACAATAAGGTGATAAAGATAGGAGTAAATATAAATTATGCTTAGTGGAATTAAACAAAAAGCTGTTGTTGGAAAAGATGGCAGGATTGAACTTTCAGCAACGGAACTACCAGAAGGAACAGTTGTAGAAGTCATTGTCCTAGTTGAACCATCAACTGAAGAAGATGAAACTATCTATCTTCTGAAATCAGAGACTAACAAAAAACATCTACTCAAAGCTTTGGAGAATGTAGAAAAAGGAAATCTAATTTATGTAGATTTAGATGAATATGAAAAAAATTACCTTTGAACCAGAAGCTTTTGAACAATTAGGTCAATGGGCAACTGAAGACAAGAAAATTTTCAAAAAAATATTGGAACTGATTAAAGATATACAAAGAGATCCTTTTGCAGGGATAGGGAAGCCAGAACCATTAAAATATGAATTACAAGGTTACTGGTCAAGGAGGATCACAGATGAACATAGATTAATTTACAAATGTGCAAGAAGATTTATTGATTATTTTGACTTGCAAATATCATTATGAATAATAAATATTATTGAGACTGGGATATTGTTTTAGTTCAAGCGATCGCTATTTTTTAACCAGAAGATGTAGAGCGATCGCAGATACAATCATAAGTAAAAGGCAAGCAGGTAGAAAATGGCTGAAATTGTCACCCTTCAACTCCCTGAAACACTGGCACAAAAAGCAAAAGAAATCGCTGCTTTCACACATCGGCGACTTGAAGATGTATTACTAGAATGGATTGACCGCACCATTACCGAACTACCTATGGAGTCATTACCGGATGACCAGGTTTTGGCTATTTGCGATATGCAGATGGAAACTCAGCAGCAAGAGGTTTTCAGTGACTTGCAAGCGCGTCACCAAGAGGGACAGCTAAATGATGCAGAAGTTCGTCAACTAGATGAACTCATGCAGGTCTACCGACGTGGCTTAGTAAGTAAAGCAAGAGCCTTAAAAGTGGCTGTTGAACGCGGCTTGAAACCAGC
>CAXUOL010000168.1:0-10620 GCA_964252435.1 uncultured Nostoc sp. | reverse complement strand
CTGGTTTACCCAACAAGCAGGTGATTTAAATTTGCTCCAGCCAAATCGTTATGAAGTCTCTCTCCACGGTTTGGTTCACAAAGCTTATATTGATGGGGATTTGGCTTTACGAGTAACTGCTCCTTTTCAAAATGTGCAGGAGCAACAGGAACTTAATGGTGCAATTATGAATGCACCAATTACCTTTCGTCGTGCCCTTAATCCTCACGCAGGCTGCTACTTTTTAAATGCAAATCAAATGGCTCACTGGGCTAATCAAACCTATTTTCTTGACCGAGATATTAGTTTTGTTGGGCCTCTAGAAAGTGCTGCCACTTTAGGAATTATGAAGACATTAAAAATTTACAAAACCTCGCCAGAGCAAGCAAGCTTTTTGGAGATTCAGCACTTTGGAACTGGATTTTTGGGGCTAATTGGCAAACAGGTGGGTTTGGCTCAAAGGTAAATCTAATCTAAAAGTTTGGATGAATGAGTTTGGAGTAGAGACAGAATTAGTTACGTCTCTACTATCCAAAATTAACTAACAGGTGACAATTGATAATTTGCTTTTTCTGCTTCTTGTGTTTGCTGCTGTTGTTTCAATGCTTCTAGTTGTGTCTCTAGTTGCACCTTCACTTCATGACGGAAACTGAAGAAGTGTTCACCAAAGCTTAATGCTACGAGGTAATCATACAATAAATCCGGTTTCTGGAAGGCGATCGCAACTAATTGCCACCAAAAACGCCAACGAGTTGAGCGAACAATACCCTGTCGCCAAACAATTATCGGAAATAAACGCAGTTCATGCCAAGTTATAGGACGTTTGCCCTTGGGACGCTTACCTGACATCAAGTTAAAGTGGTGGAAGGTGCGTTGAAGATAAAGCATCGGGTCGTATAAATTCCAAAAAGTATCAATATACTCTTTGATAATTTCTTCCAAAGGACGAGTAGGTACAAAGTTCATCAAACCTTTCTGAGAACCCATAAAATCCATTAACCCTTCTTTGAGCCGTCCTTCTTGCTTGAGGCGATTCCACATAGCTGTGTTCGGTAATGCTTGCAGCAACCCAAGATGAGCTTGAGGAATACCGGTTTCTTCTACAAATGTTTGAATGCGTTGTCCTGCACCTGGTTTTTCGCCATCAAAACCGATAATGAACCCAGACATAATTTGTAGTCCGGCTCGTGTAATTTTGTTGCAAGACTCTAACAGCGATTGACGAGTGTTTTGTTCTTTATGGGCTACTGCTAAACTTTCTATATCCGGTGTTTCAATGCCCATGAATACCATTCTGAAACCAGCTTGCACCATCAAGTCAATCAGTTCGTCGTCCTCTGCTAGATTTAAGGACGCTTCTGTGAGTAACATGAATGGATAGTTACGCTCTTGCATCCAGGGAATTAGCGATCGCAAAAACACTTTAGCATTGCGTTTGTTGCCAATAAAGTTGTCATCTACAACAAATACCAATCGTCGCCAGCCCATTTGATATAAGACTTCCATCTCAGCCAGCATTTGCTCTGGTGTTTTTGTGCGCGGCTTGCGACCAAATAAGGTGATAATATCGCAAAATTCACACTGGAACGGACAGCCCCGCGAAAATTGCACAGTGATTGCTAGGTAAGCATCTAAGTCTAGCAAGTCGAAACGGGGTATAGGTGTTTGAGTGACATCGGGTTTTTCTATAGCACGGAAAATTCCCCCTGTTTCTCCCCGCGCCAATGCTTCTAAAAACAAGGGGATAGTGCATTCCCCTTCATCCAAAATTAAATAATTAGCTCCTGCTTCCAAGGCAAATTCTGGTACTGAGGTAGCGAAAGGCCCGCCAACTACTACTTTTTTACCTAACGCTACCCCTTTTTGAATTAACTCCCACAAATCTTTTTTCTGAATAATCATTGCAGAGATGATTACCAAATCACACCAATCCCAATCTTCATCTGTCTCTAGGCGGATATTGCGATCTACTAGTCTGATTTCCCAATCACTTGGTAGCATTGCTGCGACTGTAATTAAACCCAATGGCGGATTTGTAGAGCGTAAACCTGCCAAATCGAGGGTTTCCTGGTAAGACCAGAAAGAACTGGGCATTATGGGCCAGAGTAGTAAAGCTTTCATCAGCAGACTCCCCCGAGTAGAAAAGTTAATTAATTCCCAGGTTACTGCTACTTTCTCTGACAAAAATTTAAATTTTGTCTATTTCTGTAAATAAAAGGAAATAAATCACTTAAATAAAAGTAAAAAATGTTATTTGCTGGCTCTTGCGGTTTAGTGTATTGTATTGTCGTGCTATATCAACGCAATCTACTGCATTGTTAATGTATCGACTCACAATGCGATTGTTTTGAGTCACAATGGGATTGTTTTGGCTTACAATGCGATTGCATCAAGTTTTTATTTACAAACTACAGTAGAGTAAGCATTGTAATGCTCACCCTACAAGCTGTCTTACCACACAAACTTGTGTCGTTATCACACTATTGGTCTGTCCCATTAAATATTATGGGTTTGTAGTAAGCACAAAGTGTGCTTAAAAATCCAGGACTAAAGTCCTTACTACGAACTTATTCACCCCTCGTAACTAATGGGACAGACCACTATAGCGGTTACAACATTACATCACGAGTGTAGGGGCACGGCACTGCCTGGGAACGAGATATGCGGTTACAATATTACCACGAGTGTAGGGTGTACCTTACGTAAACGAGAACCACTATAAGTTATCGTTTTCCTTTGTGAAAAGTTTCTATTTTGAGTTAAAATCTCTCATCTCACAACGGCGAGTTGACCTGGAAAATGTCAAAATTAAATGAGTTTTGCGTAGGCGCAAGCGACTTGTCGCCAGACATCGCCACTTGACATAGCGCAGATTTGAGATAACTAAGTTGGAATTTATGGGCAAGCAACGTGTTCTTTCTGGAGTTCAACCAACCGGCAATTACCATCTAGGTAACTACTTGGGAGCCATTCGCAACTGGGTAGAAGGTCAGAGCGAATACGAAAATTATCTTTTTGTGGCTGATTTGCACGCGATTACAGTGCCACACGACCCAAAACAGTTGGCAGCTGATACCTACACTCTTGCTGCTCTCTATTTAGCTTGTGGTCTTGATTTAAATCACTCTACTATCTTTGTACAATCTCACGTTTCAGCCCACAGCGAACTCACTTGGTTGCTCAACTGCATTACACCTTTAAACTGGCTGCAAGATATGATCCAGTTCAAAGAAAAGGCCGTCAAGCAGGGAGAAAATGTCAGTGCAGGCTTATTGGATTACCCTGTGCTGATGGCATCTGATATTTTGCTTTACCAAGCGGATAAAGTGCCAGTGGGTGAAGACCAAAAGCAACACTTGGAATTGACACGGGATATTGCAGCTCGGTTAAATCACCAATTTGCTAAACCAGAACAACCAGTTTTGAAGTTACCAGACCCTTTGATTCGCAAGGAAGGGGCAAGGGTGATGAGTTTGGCGGACGGTACACGCAAAATGTC
Organism: uncultured Nostoc sp.; assembly: GCA_964252435.1. Classification (GTDB taxonomy): domain Bacteria; phylum Cyanobacteriota; class Cyanobacteriia; order Cyanobacteriales; family Nostocaceae; genus Nostoc. The sequence continues at coordinate 7,142 of CAXUOL010000168.1, read as the reverse complement.
GAAGTCCGATCCTTCGGAGTTAAGCCGGATCAGTTTGCTAGATTCACCGGAACAGATTCAATACAAAATTAAGCGTTGTAAAACCGATCCAATTCGTGGGCTGACTTTTGACGATCCAGCGCGTCCAGAGTGTAATAATTTGTTAACGCTGTATACATTGCTTTCTGGAAAGAAAAAGGAAGATGTGGCAGTTGAGTGTCAGGATATGGGCTGGGGACAGTTCAAGCCATTGTTGACAGATACAATTATTGAGTCCCTGAAACCAATTCAAGAAAAATATCACTCGATAACGGCGGATAAAAGCTATTTGGAGTCTGTGTTGCGGGATGGAGGAGAAAAAGCTAGAGCGATCGCAAATCAAACTTTATCACAAGTCAAAACTGCTTTAGGCTACTCTCTTCCTCTATAAGTTTTCACCTTTAGGTGTGATTTGTTATACCATTTAATAAATTGAAACCTTAATGTTATGCATCACACCCACAGCCCCACAGGCTTAAATGACTTTCGTAGAGCTGTACAAGCAGGTGAATTTCTAGTTACCGCCGAGGTAGCACCGCCGAAAGGGGGAGATCCAGCGCACATGATTCAAATGGCGGCGACTCTTAAGGGGAGAGTTCATGCCGTCAATGTTACTGATGGTAGCCGCGCCGTATTACGGATGTCTTCGTTAATAGCGTCGGTGATTTTGTCACAGAATGGCATAGAGCCGATTTGTCAAATTGCTTGCCGCGATCGCAACCGCATCGGTTTACAAGCTGATTTGATGGGCGCTCATGCTTTAGGCATAAATAACATTTTAGCTTTGACTGGCGACCCAGTAAAAGCAGGCGATCATCCAGATGCCAAAGCAGTGTTTGACTTGGAAGCTGTGCGACTGCTGCAACTGATTCGGAAGATGAATCAAGGTGTTGATTGTAATGAAAAACCCTTGACTGATGGAGCGTTAGATTTATTTGTTGGTGCAGCAGTAGATCCGCAATGTAAAAGTTGGTCGGGTTTGCAAAGTCGATTTGAACGTAAAATCGAAGCTGGAGCGCAGTTTTTTCAAAGTCAGTTGATTACTGATTTTGAGCGGCTAGAAAAGTTTATGGATACCATTGCTGCTGGTTATAAAAAACCAATTTTGGCAGGAATATTTCTGTTGAAATCAGCAAAAAATGCTCAGTTTATTAATAGATGTGTTCCGGGTGTAGATATTCCCCAACATATTATTGATAGATTGGCAAAAGCCAAAGACCCTTTTGAGGAAGGGATAAAAATTGCTGCTGAACAAGTGCAGATAGCGCGGCAATTATGTCAAGGTGTCCACATGATGGCGGTGAAGCGTGAAGATGCGATCGCGCCAATTTTGGATTTAGCTGGGATTGCTCCAGTTAATCAGTTGGTATCTATGTAAATTAGATAACGAATCTTTTATTAAAGCAGATGGGAGCAACCATCTGCTTTTTTTATGCTGAAACAGACGAGTCTAGACTATTTTTGATAGACTTTTAATATCCAATGTTCGCTTGACTAAAATCTAGGTGCAAACTGACAAAATATTTTATAGCTTATTTCAAGCTTTTCCTAGCATATTTTTTGCCATAATTGGCGACACAACTGCCAATATCAATGCATATCAATTTGTTTCAGTCGAGCTAAAAGAAACTGCTTTTAGGATTGATGGTGTATTCATCCCCATAAGTGAAACTACAAACCAACCACTTTACTTTGTTGAAGTTCAATTTCAATTAGACGCAAATTTTTATAGACGCTTCTTTGCCGAAATCTTCCTTTACTTGCGTCAAAACGAATCAGTCAATTTTTGGCGTGCTGTTGTCATCTATCCGCAACGAAGTTTAGATCCAAACGATCGGCTACCATATCAATTGCTGCTAGACAGTTCACAAGTGCAACGCATTTATCTAGATGAATTAGATTCGACAGAGAACTCACTTCAAGTTGCGATCGTTAAATTAATTATCGAAAGAGAAGAGACAGCCGTTGACAAAGGTAGAGAATTGATTTTACAAGCAAAGCAACAACTAGCAGATGAAACTACCACCAAGCAAATTGTAGAATTGATAGAGACTATTCTGTTGTACAAATTTACCCGGTTAAGCCGAGAGGAGTTAGCAGAAATGTTGGGTATAGACGACGAATTCAAAAAAACACGGATGTATCAATCAATCAAGGAAGACGGCTTAGAAGAAGGTCGCCAGGAAGGTCGCCAGGAAGGTCGCCAGGAAGGTCGCCAGGAAGGTCGCCAGGAAGCTAAGTTAGAAGTTATTCCCCGATTGTTGGCATTGGGATTGAGTGTGGAGCAAGTAGCAGTGGCTCTCGATTTAACGGTGGCGCAAGTACAGCAAGCGGCCCAGAATTAGTCTATCTGTACGTCGGAAGTACCTTGCAAAAGTAGGTTATACCCTTTTAGATTTTAGGGCCATTCAAGTTCGTGATACAGTCTCAAACAAAAGAGTGGAGAGTAGGAAAATACTTTTTCACTACTCCCCACTCCTCACTCCCCATTTTCATAACAATTTATCCAAGCGGTTGATTCTCATCACATTGACGTGAATACTGTAATTCCAACTCGTTTTGCCGTTCCCTACCTCCTCTATAGATAATCGGACAAAACTTAGTGTTAGCGCTCATACAATCCATGTGTGGCGTTTTAGCACATACCACGAGTAGTCCACCCAGAACAAACAACAAACCACAAATTGCAAGCGTATTAATCCAAGAAATTTCCAGCGCTCCGTGAACTACTACCTCTCGCAGTAGAGATACAATTGTTACCTCAACTGCCACTCCCACAGAGATACTATGTTCTTGCAAATAGACCATTAATAGTCGAAATAACTCGACTAAAATCAACACAAATAGTATTTTTGCAGTCACATGTTTATAGTCTAGTGGCTGCGTGAGGGCAATCGCTATCCCCCACAATTGGATCAGCATGACGGCGAACAAACCCAAACACAAAACAATCACAATTAAGTCTTGAAAGGCTTCCATGTTGCGAACAATTGAGTGCCGATCAAGCCAGCGATCGCTAAATAAAAATCGACTTTTCTGGCGCTTTTGCATGTACATTTTTCCAATCGGGACAAGTTCAGACAACACCAGCGAGTCTACCCAATAGTTTTATGTTATGCAATATTAAGTTTTTCTGCCTCAGCGAGGTTGGTAATTTAAATTTTGTGCTTGTTGCAACAATTGCTCGGCGTTTTTCGCCCACTGAGGATTTTTTTGAGCATTGTATAAATCTCTAGCAAATTGCAATACTTGTACTGCATCGCCATATTGCTGTAACTGGATAAAAACTAACCCAGCACCATAATAAGCGTTGGGATAGTTAGAGTTAGCTTCGGCTGATTTTCTAAAAGCCTCTAATGCTTCTTGTAATTTAGTTTGTTGGAAAAAAATTGAGCCGAGATTGTAGTAAGCTTCTGGATACTTGGGATTAATTTTTAATGCCTGATAAAATGCACTTCTAGCTTGCTCAAGTTTACCTTGTTGGAGATAACACATCCCTATATGGTAAGGAGGTTCTGGTGCATTTTTGCTATACTCTACAGCTTTTTTAAAAGATGCGATCGCTTGTTCGCAATCTCGTTGCTGTTCTCGCACTAATCCCAAGTTATAGTGGGCAAATCCGAGTTTGGGATCGAGTTCTAAGGCGTATTGTAAATAATCGTTAGCTAACTTTAAATTATTGCCTTCTAACAACGCTCCGCCTAAATTAGCAAAAGCTGGAGCAAATTTCGGATCGGCCTGCGTCGCTCGATAAAATGCATCCGCAGAGGGTTGTAATTGTCCCGTTTGTCGGAGTGCTAGCCCTAGATTATAGTGTGCTGGTGCTAATGTCGGATCTAATTTAGCTGCTTGTTTAAAGGCGGCGATCGCATCTTGTACCTTTCCCGCCTGAATTGCTTGTAAGCCTTGGTTTAACCAGTCTACAGCAGTTTTAGCATTAGATTGTGCCAGCTTTGAGGCGACAGGAGGAGATAGAGCAAGAGAGGGGAAGGAAATACTAACAACTAGCAAAGTCAAACTTACTAACCCTGCTATGCGATATTTAAAGAATGATAATCTCATTGATTTTCTGACTCGCAACACTTTCAGTTAAATTTACTTCATAAAAAGTTTTTTACAAAAGTTTTTGATTTGGGATAAAAATTTGTGATACTTAACTTTTCTTAAGCTAAATCTTACGACAGACTACAATTTTTTTAACTTTCGATTAAAGGGAGGATAATAACGAATTAAAGAAGGGGTAATTTTGACTCCAGAGAACCATTTTTTTCAAATAGAATTCAGGAGTCAGGAGCCAGAATTCAGTTGGGAATTCTGTACGACTGGCAAAGAAATAAATCGGTTTAAGACGCTCGCAAACTTGCTACTGTCAAGATTTATGAATCCTGAATTCAGAATAGCTGGATTCTTCTTTAACCCTTAATATATACAGAATCATGCGGTTATAAAAGACTTACCGCAAGGGGGGTTTTATGAACGAAAAAGTAAAATCGGGTTCGCGGAATGTTGCAGTTGTCGGGCCTTATTTAAGTGGAAAAACCACTTTACTAGAAAGCTTGTTATTTGTCACAGGGGCAATTTCCCGCAAAGGCAATGTTAAGGACAGCAATACAGTGGGAGATAGTGCAGCCGAGTCGCGCGATCGCCAGATGAGTGTAGAAGTCAGCGCCGCTAGCACTGAGTATAACGGCATTCGCTTCACTTTTCTTGACTGTCCGGGAAGTATAGAATTTGCCCAAGAAACGTACAATGCTTTAATTGGAGTCGATGCAGCAATTGTAGTTTGCGAACCCATCCGTGAACGAGTCCTCACCCTTGCCCCTCTATTTAAATTCTTAGACGATTGGGAAATTCCCCACCTAGTCTTCGTCAACAAAATGGATCGGGCAAATATTCACGTCCTAGAAACGTTGCACGCCCTGAAAGCAGTATCTAGCCGTCCTTTGGTAGCGCATCAATATCCGATCATGAACGGGGAACAACTCACCGGTTTTATTGATATGGTGAGCGAACAGGCATATCAATATCATCCAGGCGCACCTGCTGACCCCATTTCCTTCCCCGAAAGTTTAAAAGAAGAAGAACATATAGCACGGGCAGAAATGCTCGAAGCCCTAGCAAATTTTGACGACCATTTACTTGAAGAACTTTTAGAAGACATTGAGCCACCTCAAGAGGAAATCCTCAAAGATTTAAAAATGGAATTAGGGGCAGATTTGGTAGTGCCCGTTTTCTTTGGTGTGGCAGAACAAGATTATGGTGTTAGACCTCTATTAGAAGCCCTGTTACGAGAAGCCCCCGAACCAGAAACCACAGCAGAACGTCGTTTAAAAAACTTAAAAGGTGATACAGCTTTAGCGCAGGTATTAAAAACTTACTACACTCCCCAAGGTGGCAAACTTTCTCTCGTGCGTGTTTGGCGCGGCAAATTAACTGATGGCATTGTCCTCAATGGCATTCGCACTGGTGGAATTTACCGCCTCATGGGACAGCAACAACAGTCAGTTAACCAAGTTAGTGCTGGTGAAATTGTTGCATTGAGCCGTTTAGAAGGAATCAAGACAGGCGATACAATCTCTATAGAACAGCAATCGGCAATAAAATTACCCAAAGCTGTAGAGTTGGAACCAGTGTATGCTCTTGCCATTACACCAGAAAAGCGCAACGATGAAGTGAAACTCAGCAGTGCCATCACCAAGTTATTAGAAGAAGACTGCTCACTTGCTTGGGAACAACACGGCGATACCCACGAAGTTATCTTGTGGGGTCAAGGCGAGATTCATTTACAAGTCGCCCTAGATAGACTGCGCCGCAAATATAATTTGCCGATGACAACGCACTTGCCGCAAGTGCCTTACAAAGAAACCATCCGTAAAACGGTAGCTTCAGTTCATGGACGCTACAAACATCAAAGCGGTGGTCACGGACAGTTTGGTGACGTTTTTCTCGAAATCAAGCCCCTACCACGCGGTACAGGTTTTAACTTTAATGAAACTATTGTCGGTGGTGTGGTTCCCAAACAGTACATTCCCGGCGTAGAAATGGGCGTGCGGGAATTTTTGACACACGGGCCTTTAGGCTTCCCAATAGTGGATGTGGCGGTAACTCTGACTAATGGTTCCTATCACAACGTTGACAGTTCCGAACAAGCATTTAAGCAAGCTGCCCGATTGGCAATGCAAACAGGGATACCCCAAGCAGAACCTACCTTGTTAGAACCGATTTTGCGGGTAGATGTTACCACACCGAGCGAATTTACCTCCAAAGTGTTGCAACTGTTGAGTGGTAGACGGGGGCAAATTTTAGGCTATGAGGGTAGAAACGATTGGCAAGGCTGGGATAATGTCTCTGCATACTTGCCACAAGCAGAGATGCAGAATTTTATTGTAGAGCTGCGATCGCTCACCTTGGGTGTTGGTTCCTTCCACTGGGAATATGACCATCTCCAGGAAGTGCCAGAAAAGCTTGCCGAACGTGTCATTCACAGCAATGGCAATGGTGGTAACGGCAACGGCAAGTAATTTTAGATTTTGACTTAATTATAGAGTAGCGTAGGCAATGCCTGTCGTAGGCATCGCTCCAAAGCTGAGATTCCCGACTTCTGAGAAAAGTCGGGAATCTTTTTTAATCTGTAAAAGGATTTGTAAATCTCTAACTTGTGTGAAATGATATGAGTTTTATAAAAGCGTTTGGGAATTATGTGATTAAGTACATTCGTCTTAACTACACAGAAAAAACTCATGGGCTTTATAGTCTCTCTTGTAACTAGCCTAATTGCAATTCTCGTCTATCTCAATACAGATAAGATATCTGATGAAAGGGCACGTTTAGCAATACGTGGAATTATGATATTGATTGGCAGCATTGCAGTACTAAATTCTTTTTCTAGGCTTTTGGTGATTGTCCCACCTGGTAATGTCGGTGTCGTCAATTTCTTTGGTGAGGTTTCTGAAACTACTCTTAATCCTGGTGTCCACCTGCTGAACCCCTTTAGCAAGGTGCTGAATTTTTCTACTCGCCTTAAGGATATAAAAGAAAATGTAGATGCAACATCCCAAGAAGGTTTGAGCCTAAATCTTGATGTCAGTCTTCAGTACAAGCTCGATCCGCAAAAGGCAGCTACA
>CAXUOL010000167.1:5716-10624 GCA_964252435.1 uncultured Nostoc sp. | reverse complement strand
CTCTGCCCCTCTGCCCCTCTGCCCCCCTGCCTCTCCAATTAGCCGCCAATCAAAACAGTGGGATTACCTTTGACAATTTTATTCGGTGGCCCTAATGCTTCTATAATAGTGTCGCCCATACGACAGGCAGGCAGGTTGTTAATCAGCACTGTCTTACTACCGTCAATTACAACACCGGGACCATGAGGAGGTACAGGCGAGGGTGTGGCACAATTATGAATATCAGCACCTGCCGCAGCAGAAGTGATTGCACTACTCATGGTAGTTGATGCTGTTGTCTTTGTAGTTTGTTCGGCGGCTAGGGCAGCAGGTGCCCCTGGTGTACCTGCCGCCGCCTTGGTAGCAGTCTCAGCTGCTAAGACAGTCGCATCAGAAGATGTTTTGGCAGATAGCAAAGCCGGTACTGCTGCTGCAAGCACACCCCGCCACGCAGGTAAAGACCCAATCAACACATTGCGACTACCTGGGCCTCCTGTCAATACTGGCGGTAAGGGATGCGCTACATTGTCGGTAATTCTTGCTGCTGGTCTACCCATGACAACCTCCTATAGTGTTTTTCATTACTAAACTTCAAAATAATTCGTAATTAGTAATTAATTAAGGCGAATCATCGCACCTTTAACTGTAATTACACCCTTAGCTGAAATGTCTATATTTCCAACAGCATCTAATGACAGATTACCTTTTGATTGCACTGAAATAGACCTAGTGATGTCATCCATTTCGATTGTATGACCGCCTCTAGTTTTAATTAATATACGCTTTTGACTATCATTGAGATAGATTCTGTGACCGTATTTAGTTTCTAGGCGAATACCTGTTTTACTAGTTAGTTTATCTTCGTCAATAAACTGTAGAGTATGTCCGACACGAGTTGTAAAGGTGCGTAATCTTACGCCACGTTTTGTAACTGAGTCACGCACCTTTTCCGGTGGTGCATCCTTGCCGTTCCATACCCCGCCAATTACATAGGGACGGTGGATATCGCCATGCTCAAAACCTACCAGTACTTCATCGTCTATTTCTGGTAAACAGTCGAAACCTCTATTTTTCCCTGCTCCCAAAGCTACAACTCTCGCCCAGTCACTTGTATCTTTTTCTGTGAGGGTGGGAAACTTGACTTTCACTCTACCCAATGCCTCTGGGTCTTGGTTATCAGTCACAATTCCCACTAATAAAGTCTCAGATGGTTGTAGGCGTTTTTCTGGGGATAGAGTTGTGAATAAGTCACCAGAACGTAGTCCCCGCACGCTAAAATCAGTTTTATAAACACGCTGACTAAAGAGATGGCGTGTTTCTGTAACATAATACTTACCACTATAGCGATCGCCCATACCCTCAAGAGTAACAACTCGCCCTGGTCGAATCTCAGGATTACCCTCTGCCTTGGCATCTGCATAAACAAATTCTCCTCCCAGTTCATCACACAGAGCCTGAGCCATAGTCTTTGCTTGTTTCGCGCTGGCAACGGGTTTATCTACAACAATCATTTCCTGGGACTTAAGATTGGAAAATGCAGTACTAGTACTAGTTCCTAGCTTATTACCTGTCTGGGTTATTTGGTTCTCTTTCTTAGCTGTTTGGGTAATCAATTGTTTCTTGGTATAGTCCCAGGCACGTACTTCCACAGAACTTACCTGTTCAGCACTAGTGACGCGAGTACTAAATTTATTAATATCAACTAGCCATTTTAGTGGTAAAGCTCCCTGAGCTTTTGGTTTGCAAAAATTTATTTTGCCATCTGTAATAAATAGTTCAAAACCAATGCGAGCAGCCCTTTCCCGTAAAAACTCCATATTAGTTTGGTTTTCTTGGAAGACATACTTATGGACTTCGCCACTTAGGTCTATATTGCCAAGTTTTATCCCTACTTCTTTAGCTATTTTTTTGACTATATCGCTATCCCTTTGATTCAAAAAAGAACGATTATAACGACCTCTGTGAAGACGATGAGAAATATCATAGCCGCGAACAATGATATCAGCTTCAGATTTTTCATTGAAGTGAACTTCCAGCCCCGTAATTTCGCCTTCAATCAGAATTTTTTCTAAATCTTGTTTAAAATTCTGATCTAGAGTAGTACTTTCACTGAAACCCAACTTCACTTTCTTCCCAATCTTAAATACCTGCTCATATCGCCAAGGTTTGTTTTGTTGACGGTCAGAAGCGGGAATATAGCTATTATGTACTACTAACGTAAACATTGCTGGCAAATGCAGGCTTTCTTCTATGGTGATTTGCAGCAAATCTTTCATCAATTCTGAAGAATCGCTTAATCCTTCTATCTGGATTTTTGGTTCACTTAAATAAAGACTTTGTTTAGGCATAACTATTATTTTATAACTATGAAATGTTCAGATTAGCCTTGAATGATAAATAATTTAAAAATTAGTATTTATCGCTTTGGTGACTTTGGTTGATCAGTTTTTCCCACCTTTTGATTTGCCTGACGATCTGTGCCTTTAGAAGCTGATGCTTTTCCTTTAGGAAGATTATTTTTATCTACTTCTTGCAAGGATATATCTACCATTGCTCTAACTGGTGTGCCATCAGTTAGGAACATATTTAAAGTGTAAGTTAGACTTGTAATTACACAATAAAAATACTCTGTTCCCCATGTCAATTTGTAAACAGGTGGTCGCTTATCCGGCGATCCTTTAATAGTTTCTACACCTTTTTTAATTTTGTCTATGTACTTTGTCATTACTGATTCTTTCGTTTCATAGGTATCGTAGAGTAACTGTTTAAGTGTGAATTTATAAGGCTCAACGCCAGAAAAGTTAACTTTAGGGAGAAGTTCAGTACCTCTATTACCTTGTTGACTCTCCCATTTAACAGTTCGAGTAAAACTAATGTCTGTGGGATTAAACATGAATTCAATATTTGGTGCTTCACCGTTATGAGCTACAAGTTTGGCTTTCTCAAGTTGCGGTTGAGATTTTTGAATAACAATAATTGCTGGACTTGCCATTTGAGTTTTTCTCCTAAAATTATTGAATGGTATTTACCAAGGTATTCGACCTGAGTGACCGCCATGACGCTCTCGCTCAATTTCTATCCGTTGCCGTAATCTGTTATAAATTTCACGGGCTAGAGCTTCAAGATCAGCTGTATCATCTTTATCATCTTCTTGAGAAGACGAGGATACGCTCTCTATCGTCTCAGTTATTGGTTCGATTTCTCTAGATATGTCAGGTAAAGTCACCTCTCCACCATCAGCAAAGCCTCTAGGTGAAGGAAGGTGTTTAGCAAAAACTTGTGGCGATTCTAAAACATGAGAAGATTCATAATTTTGGCTGTTAGATTCCACATCACTAAAGTTGAAGCTAGGGAATTCATCATTATTTCCATTTAGTAAATCTTCCACACTTGACCATTGAGAAGGTGTATTTGACCATTGAGAAGATGTATTAGTGCTAGGATTTGCTTTTCGGAAAATCAGGGGAGGTGATGAGTATTGAGGTGAAGGTTCATCCAGATGAATTGTTTCGTTTTGAAGAGAATTAAGCTGTGGAGAATTTAAGGTAGAAAGCTTCTGTTTTCCAATATCTAACCCCAAGGCAGGAGGAATTAAAGAATTGGATACATCAGGGGAGTGAGTCTCAGCACTTTTTAGTTGCAATGAAGTGTCTGGAAAAGAATCGACTTTAGTCGGGGTTTCTGGAGAGGTTATTTCTTCCGGTTCTTGAGCATTGGGTGTCTGTAAACTTGGAAGGATGAGTTCGTGCGGTGTTCCACCAGTGTTGATGTGATGCAGTAGAGGTAAATTCTTCTGTGCATCCCTGGTATTAATCACAAACTCCCCAGGCGTAAGCATTGCAGGTACGGTATCCGAGGGTGCTATCTGGTAACGATTTTCAACGTGGGAGTCTATGACATGACCACCAGTAGCATAACCTTTAGGTGATGGCAAATTTTGTGCGATCGCATTTTGCTTTTGCTCAACTTGAGGTGGTGTGCTTACCTCATTTTGTGGAGAGGTTACTTCTTCTGGGATATCTCGATTATCTGAGGTATCAACAAGGGTTGATATTTCAGGATTTGTTACCGCAAAGGGAAATTCTGATTCTACTGGTTGTTCATTGTCAATAATTTTCCTGAAAATATTCTCAGTTTCAATGATTTCAGGCGATGTGGCGGGAATTGGTGGTGTGTAGACGCCTAGCGGCTTGTCGTTAGACATCGCAGTTTCAGCAATTTCAGGTGATATGACGCTTACTGGTGCTTCAGCAATTTCAGGTGGTGTGGCGGTAATTCTTGGTATTTCAGCAATTTCAGGTGGTGTGGCGGTAATTCTTGGTATTTCAGCAATTTCAGGTGGTGTGGCGGTAATTCTTGGTATTTCAGCAATTTCAGGTGGTGTGGCGGTAATTCTTGGTATTTCAGCAATTTCAGGTAGCGCTAAGATGGGATAACTTTCTGTAGACTCGCTGGTAGTATTCTCAATATCAATATTGGTGTCATGTTCCAGTGAAGTTACATTTGCTGAGACATTTGAAACATTAACCGCTATAGCAGATTGTGACTCTGAAGTGGCTAACTGTTCATTGCTATCAGAGTTTCTGAATAAACTAGGTGTGTCTTCAATATCGGCTGAGGTAGGTGTTAACTGAACAGGCGCACTGACTGGAGACTCACTCGTAACATTAGAATCAATTTCTTGTTGTACTGTAACAGGACTTTTTACAACTGAAGAATCAGAATTAGGTACAGCAACATCCGCTTTCGGCGCAAAGCTATCCGCACCGATAATATTTTCATCGTTCGCCAAAGGATGGAGGAAAGTAGGTGCTTCATCAACATTAGATGAGGTAAATGCTGACGATAAAGCTACTGAAGATTCAGAATTAGGTACATCCGCTTTCGGCGCAAAGCTATCCGCACCGATAATATTTTCATCGTTCGCCA
>CAXUOL010000167.1:0-5616 GCA_964252435.1 uncultured Nostoc sp. | reverse complement strand
AAGAATGAAGTGTGCCATCAATATCAAATGAGGTAAGTGTTGATGATAAAGCTACATTCTCTAGAGAATTATCAGACACAGGGTTATCTGTGACAAAATCATTTGTGTTGTTTTCTAATATTAAGTCTGACTCAATGCCTGTAATCGCCTCGAAATTACTATTTATATTTGGTGATTCCTCTTCTGAGGATGGAGAATTAAAGGTTGGTAGCACTTCTTTTCTCTGTATGAAATTTTTCGGAAAAACGGGGGTTTGATTATTACTTATAGAAGGAAGTTTATCTGTTTCAACATCTTGTTGCGGTAGCGTTTGACTGAGTGGCATTTCTAAAATATTAACTAATTCTAATGCTTCAGGGATTATTTCTTGTTCATTATTACCCAAGCTATTCTCAGAGATAAATGTTTGATCTGCATTATGATGCAAAGGGAATTCTACAACTGAAGCTTCTGCTAGTTCACTTGTATTCTCGGATAATTTATTTCCTTGCTGTAATTGTGAAATACTTTCTATCACAGACGATTCTGCACTAGGTAAACTAGATGGTAACTCAGGATTTGCTTGCAGTTCGTCCTTACTAATCTTCCTAAATAAAGCCAATTTATCTTCAAGGTTAGGTAAAATTGATGTCGTTATACTAGGTGTTGTAATACTAATTGAATCATCCTTTTTAATATTGTCTGAAGCAATATCAAGTTGTAAAGGCGGGAGTTCTAAGTTAGCCTCAATAGGCAGAGGTTTATCTGATGCTAATAAGCTATTTTCATGGGAATTAATAGGAATATTGCTTTCATCACTAAATTTAATTGCAGATGATTTTACCGTTTTTTTAGTTTTAGATTTAGTAGTTGATTTTTTTTCTGATGGCTGTTGAGATTTATTTATTTTTTTCGATTTAGATTTACTTTTATTGCTAATATTTAATTTTGATGACGTATCATTACTCGGATTGTTCTCAATGCGAGTCGGCATTATCTCTGGAATACTGGTTGTTATTGGTTCACTATTATTAATAGTACTATTTTCGAGTCGTGGAGTTATTAAATCAAAATAATCAACCTCAAGTAATGGAAGCTCACTACTTGTATCCTGAGTATCCCAACCTATTAATGGTTCTATCGATGCTTCATGTTCGCTAGATAATAATAATTTAGAGGATGTGACTAATGGTGGTTTAGTTTGTATCGAACTGATAAAGTTAGTTCGTGATTGTAGAGAATGAGATTCTTTTCTCAATAACATTTTGTGAGGATTAGATAAAGACGATCTAATCCCAAGGGGATGAATATTGTTCCCTAGTGGAGATTGGATAATTTGCATAGTTATAGTTTCAAAAGAGCTAATTAGCTAGAAACAAAATATCCTGTTTTTTGATTTCGTTGTACAGAAGTGCCTCCACCTGTAGCTCTTGCAACCTGTAAACCTTCATAAGCTAAAGTTAATTCTTCAATCCCAACTGCCTTTCCATCTGCTTGGAGTGCAGGTGTTTTCCAGGTTATAGGAATAGCACCAATCAAAGTCCAACTCATCATTGTCTCACCGGCTTGATTGAAAATCAGAATATTGACATTGCGTCGAGATGTTTTCTTTTTTTCATCAAAAACTGCATTCATCCAGTTCCAAAAACCTGGATGATCGGTAACTCCACGTTTGAGAGTTATGTCTGCAAATTCTGTATGACCTAAATAAATTCTTTGCTGGTCGTTAACACCACCTTCCTGAAACACATTTTTCTTAATTTGAACGCTTAATCCTGAGCATTCAGCGAAAGAGGCAGCAATAGAACTGTCTATCTCTACGTAGAAACGATTAGTAGTAACATAATTTAATTCGTGAGTAATGTTGCCATTGTTAGCACCTGTAGCCATCACAACCACCTCTGGGAATTATAATTACCTAGCCTTTCCCGCTGCGATCGCAGGTCTTCTAGCAAGAGTTTATACACATGCTCTGTGAGTTGGTTCAGCAGCAGTGAATCATTGAGGTATTTACTTGCCGTTTTAGCCACCTTGCTGGCATCAGATGTCGCCGAAACCCCAGCATAGCCAGCAGTACCGCCAACATCTCCATCAAACGTGAAAAAAGTTTTTTGCTGATTTGAGTCCATAAATAAAAAACTCTCCCTAAATCCAGGCTAAAGGTACTGCATCAGAATCAAAAGTAGCCAAAAGTCGAACTTAGTTTCTGCCTGGATTTAGACTTTAGAGGAATTGTGTTACAAGTGCGATCGCAGTACTCTAGATGTTAGTAACAGCAAAATATTTATCTAGCTACTGCTTGGGCATCTGGAGAAGAAAATGAGAGAACACGTCAGTCGGCAGAAAAAAACTACTACAGGCTTCTCAATCCCATCCTTGAAACACCCGACACGCGGCTTTGGTTTGGAGTCGTCGGCAATTTCACGCCAAGCGGTTCCTGAAATACAACCACTCCATAAGCCAGTTACTCACGATATCAGTCGCATACCACTGCATACCCAAGCAAAACTCTCAATTAGCCAACCTGGAGACATTTACGAACAGGAAGCTGATAGCGTCGCACAGCAGGTAATGCAAAGAATGGCGCAACCTGTAAATCGCCAGTCTATCCAACGAGAAGCATTGCCAGAGGAAGAAGAAGAATTGCAGATGAAACCTCTGGACATTAGCACATTGCAACGAGAAGCATTGCCAGAGGAAGAAGAAGAATTGCAGATGAAACCTCTGGACATTAGCACATTGCAACGAGAAGCATTGCCAGAGGATGAGGAAGAATTACAGATGAAGCCGATGGTGCAGCGTCAGGGTGAGGCTGGGATGGCTGCTGTACCTGACCTGGAAGCGTCCATTAACCAAGCTAGGGGTGGTGGGCAGGCGATGGCTGACAATATCCGCGAACCGATGGAACAGGCATTTGGCGCAGATTTTAGTGGGGTAAAGGTTCACACGGATGGTCAATCTGACCAGTTGAATCGGTCAATTCAGGCGCGTGCTTTCACAACGGGACAGGATGTGTTCTTTCGGCAGGGGGAATATAATCCTGGGAGTCGGGGTGGACAGGAGTTATTGGCGCATGAGTTGACCCATGTGGTGCAGCAGAATGGGGGGGCGGTGCAGCGATCGCCTTTACCACCACAGCAGTTACTGCAACACCCTGCCACCGAAACTCAATTTCCATCTTGTGGCGATCGCGTGAGCCAAGGGAGCGTCGCAGCACATACAATTCAGTTGAAGTGGATTTGGGACGGTAACAAATGGAATTCAGACGCAGAAGATGCGGAGGAGACAAGGCCCAAGTTCAAAGGGAAGAAAAAAGGTGACGTGTTCAACCCAACACCGACAATAGACAATCCCGATATCAAAGGTTTGGCGGAACAGGAGAAGGAGAAGAAGATCCAGCCATATCTTGATCTGCTGGATCACCTTGGCGGCGAAATTAAGGACAAAAGTAATGTTAGCGGTGGGCATCTGCTCACCGCCATGCAGAATAAATGGAAATCAGAAAAATTCCAGATAATCAAAGGCGAACCGAACGACAACGCTGTGTGGGAGTGCCAATGGACGATAGGCAGCAGACAGCCCAAGAGTAGCACGATGTTTCCTAGTAAATGGGACAAGAGTATATTGCAAGAAGAGTTGATGAAATCAACCAGCGTAGGGCATAGGATAATTTTAAAGTCAGGAATCGAAATTCAAAAGAAGGGGGATACTTTCTATCCCCTGAAATGAGTGAGTGCGATCGCCTGATCTTCTAGAGTGAGTTAACGAAGTGCGATCGCCTGATTTTGTAGGTACGTTAGTGCGATCGCCTGATCTTGTAGGGTGCATTAGCAAAGTGTGATCGCTCATCTTGTAGCGACTGTCTTGAATGTCAAGTGCGATCGCACATACGATAGGATTATAATGCTGGCAAGTTCGGGAAGCAATTACTGCGGATGGAAGTAGATCCTAGATGATACCAACTGTCGAGCAAATGCTTGTCTGTGTGCGAGTCTGCCAAACATTGTCTAACTTCTATACCAATATCCACCTATTCCGCTACGACGAATTATGCTAGACAGCTTCTAGCTTGGCAGTTCCCAGAAGTGGCGCACACCAAGAGTGCATCTAGCAAGCCTGGGTTAGTGCCACCACTCTGGGGATGGTTAGCAGATAATCCCAGAATTTCTCCCGCCGGGAAAGCTCGAATGGATAATCGCTACAAAAAATCAATCGCCCAGGACTACGGAATTGAGATTGACCCCATCCTGGAACTGCACGCTGATTGGATGTGTGATATCTCGCTTTATGAGCAGCGCTTAGAAGCAAGAATCAGTGAAATGTTGTCTGAGTCAGCATTCAAGCCTTACATGAGCGTGTTTGACAAGTTCGGTTTTGGGTTACGAGTGCGATCGCGGCTGCTGACTCGAATTTACCCCTTTGAGTCGTTCCTGGGTGTCAACGGTAAGCCAGTCATTGAATACGAAGTCCGCGAAGTGAAGAAAACTGAGCGCGATGCCTACGGCGGCAAGCTACGCAAAAATGGAGAAACCACAGTCCGACGTTTAGCTGGCGATACCAAACGAATTAAACGCAACCGCAGCCGCGACACTTTCAAAATGAGGTTAGGAATGGGTACTGTTCTGGAACAGTCGGGGGATGGACTTGTTGAAAAAGCTAGCGGTTCATCCCTATGCCGGATCAGCCTGTGGCAGTATGTTCTAACCGGGGTGGAAACTGGAAGACTGCCAAGCAATGACCTAACCAAGGAGTTGATTAACTACCGTGACTCACTCAAAGCTAACGTCACTGAACAGGGTGAAAAGCTGCTAGGTGGTAAACACATCCAAGGAAAGCTGATGAGTAAAGTAGTTAACCTACTGTTTCAAGAATTGTGTAAAATAATTCCTCTGTCCTGATGCGATTAGCCCTTCATCTGCATGAAGGGTTTTTACCTAAACTTTCAGTTACCCTGAAAAGCGTAAGGAAATTTATATTCTGGCTGGCGACACAATCGGTATCACTATCAAAGGAAACGGAAATTGGGAGTTTGATGATGACACAGAAGCCTGACTTTCAACAGATGAGTCGAAAAGAACTCAGAACTTATGTACTTACCCACCGAGAGGATGAAGAAGCTTTACGGATATATATGGCACGATTGCACAACGAGCCTGGTGTAATTCGACAAATCGGTGGACTAAATGAAGAGGATCTCAACCAACTAGAGCAGCTGATCAAAACACGAGTTGGTGATCGCTAATTTTGTAGATATAGCGTACTTCATTTACCTGAAATACGCTGTATTGTAGCGTGCGTTAACGATCGGTCTTGAAGTGCGATCGCCTGATACTATAGAATCGGGTTCCTAAAAATTTAGACTTTGGGTGAATTGTGTTATGAGTGCGATCGCTTCTTCCTGCCTCCTGACTTGAAAGTGGGTTTAGGGGTGTAAGGGTGTGGGGTGTAGGGGAAAGCCAGATTTTCATGCAAGGCTTTTGAAATTTTTTCATCGGGACTGCCTCCTTAATAATGATGCTTAAGAAGCCGATCGCTGCTGGTCAATTTGCTGTGGAATATTTTCCTGCACGAGTTGCCAAAAATGTTTGATGGGGGGAATTTGCAGACGGTCTTGAGTTGTCACCATAACTACCCGCC